>JALYJS010000284.1 GCA_030799345.1 Pseudomonadota bacterium
GGCCGCACCGTCGGTGCCGGCGTCGTCTCCAAAGTGCTGAAGTAAGGAACGCGATAACGGAAGGGCAGTAGCTCAATTGGCAGAGCGGCGGTCTCCAAAACCGCAGGTTGGGGGTTCGATTCCCTCCTGCCCTGCCAGCGCCGCAAGCGGCTGGCAAACCGTCCGTAATGGAAACAGATGAACGAACACGCAGCTAAACCCGGCATCGCATTCATGGATGCCTTCAAGCTGGTGCTGGCCGTGGCCGCGCTGGTCAGCGGCGTAATCGCGTACTACTGGTTCGCCGAACAGCCGCAGGTCGTGCGCGTGCTGATGGTGCTCGGCGGGCTCGTGCTCGGCCTCGTGCTGATGTACCTGTCGCAGCCGGGCCGCGAACTCTGGGATTACGTGCAGTCCTCGCGGGTGGAGCTGCGCAAGATGGTCTGGCCGACGCGCCAGGAAACCTGGCGCACGACGCTCGTGGTGTTCCTGTTCGTGATGGCGCTCGGCGTGTTTTTCTGGGTCGTGGACATGGGCCTCGCATGGGGCGCGCGTCAAGTGACCGGGCAAGGGGGCTGATCTCGTGGCGCTGAACTGGTACGTCGTGCACGCCTACTCGAACTTCGAGCACAAGGTCGCGAGCAGCCTGAAGGAACGCATCAAGCTGCACGGACTCGACGAGAAGTTCGGCGAAGTGCTGGTGCCGACCGAGGAAGTCGTCGAAATGCGCGCCGGCCAGAAGCGCCGCAGCGAGCGCAAGTTCTTCCCCGGCTACGTGCTGGTGCAGATGGCGATGGATGACGAGGCGTGGCATCTCGTCAAGGAAACGCCGAAGGTGCTCGGCTTCATCGGCGGCACGTCGGAGAAGCCGGCGCCCATCACGGAGAAGGAGGCCAACGCCATCCTGCGCCGTGTCGAGGAAGGCGTGGAGAAGCCGAGGCCCAAGGTTCTGTTCGAGCCCGGCGAAGTCGTGCGCGTGGTGGACGGCCCGTTCAACGATTTCACCGGCGTGGTCGAGTCGGTCAATTACGAAAAGAGCCGCCTGCAGGTCGCGGTCCAGATCCTCGGGCGTTCAACGCCGGTCGAGCTGGACTTCGGGCAGGTGGAAAAAGTCTGAACCGGGGAGCCGCAAGGCGCTTGCACCCGGGAGCGAGGTTAGATGGCTAAGAAAGTACAGGGCTATATCAAGCTGCAGATTCCTGCGGGTGCGGCGAATCCAAGCCCCCCCGTTGGACCGGCGCTCGGCCAGCAGGGCGTGAACATCATGGAGTTCTGCAAGCAGTTCAATGCCGCGACCCAGAAGGAAGAAAAGGGCCTGCCGATCCCCGTGATCATCACGGTCTACAGCGATCGCAGCTTCACCTTCATCCTGAAGACGCCACCGGCGGCCGTGCTGGTGCGGAAAGCCATCGGCATCGAAAAAGGTTCCGGTACGCCGAACACGAAGAAGGTCGGCAAGATCTCGCGCAAGCAGCTCGAGGACATCGCGAAAGCGAAGATGCCCGACCTGACTGCGTCGGATCTCGACGCCGCCGTGCGCACCATCGCGGGCAGCGCCCGCAGCATGGGCGTCGATGTGGAGGGCGTCTGACATGGCTGCCGTATACAAGCGCCAGAAGCCCTGGGCCGACCGCGTGAAGCCGGGCCAGCAGTACACGATCGAGGAAGCGCTCGCGATCCTGAAGGAATTCGCGAACGCGAAGTTCGACGAGACCGTCGACGTCGCGATCAACCTCGGCGTCGATCCGGCGAAGTCGGACCAGCAGGTGCGCGGCTCGACCGTGATGCCGAACGGCACCGGCAAGAAGGTCCGCGTCGCCGTGTTCACGCAGGGCAAGAATGCGGACGCCGCGCGCGAAGCGGGCGCGGACATCGTCGGTTTCGAGGACCTCGCGGAGAAGGTCAAGGCCGGCCAGATGGATTTCGACGTCGTGATCGCGAGCCCGGACGCGATGCGGGTCGTCGGCCAGCTCGGCCAGATCCTCGGACCGCGCGGCCTGATGCCGAATCCCAAGGTCGGCACGGTGACGCCGGACGTGGCGGGCGCCGTCAGGAACGCGAAGGCGGGCCAGGTGCGCTATCGCTGCGACAAGGGCGGCATCGTGCACTGCTCGATCGGCAAGGCGAGCTTTGCGCCGGCGGCGCTGAAGGAAAACCTCGCGGCGCTGATCGCCGACCTGCAGAAGTACAAGCCGCCGACGTCGAAAGGCGTCTATCTGCAGCGCGTGACGGTTTCTTCGACGATGGGTCCCGGCATCGCCGTGGATCGCGCGTCGATCGGAGTCTGAAGGTAGTTTTTTGTTTCGAAGTCCGGGCAATTGCCCGGGCCATCGAAGACCGCAGGCGGGGCGAGTGCCCCTTAATGGGCGCCTGCGCAGATGGTGGAACCCGAGTCAGTGTCGACTGGCGCGGTCCCACCGAAGGAGAAGTGGATGGGACTCAAGCTGGAAGACAAGCAGGCGATGGTGACCGAGGTACAGGCCGTTGCGCAGACTGCGCATTCGGTCGTCGCGGCGGAATATCGTGGCTTGACGGTAACGCAGTTGACGGGGCTTCGCGCGAAGGCGCGGGGAGCCGGCGTCTACATGCGCGTCATCAAGAACACGCTAGCGCGCCGCGCGGTTGCCGGTACGCCTTTCGAGTGCATCGCAGGCAGTCTCAAGGGACCGCTGATCCTTGCGTTCTCGCAGGAAGACCCGGGCGCCGCCGCCCGTGTCGTCAAGGAGTTCGCAAAGGGCAACGACAAGCTGGTCCCGATGCTGGTCGCGCTCGGCGGGAAGATGTTCACCGCCGCCGATATCGACCGCGTCGCGAGCCTGCCGACAAGGCCGCAAGCCCTGTCGATGCTGCTCGGCGTGCTGCAAGCGCCGGTTACGAAGTTCGTTCGCACGCTGGCCGAACCCGCTGCGAAGCTGGTTCGCACGGTGGCGGCCGTCCAGGCGACCAAGGCCGCCTGACGCACGGACCGGTTGATTCGGGTTACTGACACATAATTTTATCTGGAGAGATGGCAATGGCTGCTAGCAAGGAACAGATTCTCGAGGCGATTTCGAACATGACGATCATGGAAGTCGTCGACCTCGTGAAGATGATGGAAGACAAGTTCGGCGTCACCGCCGCTGCGCCGGTCGCGATGATGGCGGGCCCCGCGGGCGGAGCCGCCGCGCCGGCTGCCGAAGAGCAGACCGAGTTCACGGTCACCTTGAAGGCCTACCCGGCCGAGAAGAAGGTCACCGTGATCAAGGTGATCCGCGAGATCACGGGTCTCGGCCTCAAGGAAGCCAAGGACCTGGTGGAAGGCGCGCCGTCGACGGTCAAGGATTCCGCGTCGAAGGCCGATTCGGAGAAGTTCAAGAAGCAGCTCGAAGACGTTGGCGCCACTGTCGAGGTCAAGTAACGACCTCCATGCGAGGGCACGCAGCCCCGCTGTCCGTGGCACCGGACTCAAGGCATGCCGTCTCCCGGATGGGCGACGGTCGCCTGCCCGTGTGCGTTTATTTTTTGTCGATAACTGATTACAGGTGATGACGATGGCCTACACGTTCACCGAGAAGAAGCGGATCCGGAAGAGCTTTGGCAAGCGCCAGGGAATTCTGGACGTTCCGCCATTGCTCGCGATCCAGACGGAGTCGTACGCGCAGTTCCTGCAGCTCGACGAGTCGCGCGCACTCCACGCGGAGCTCTCCTCGCACGAGGGCGGCCAGGTCGCCGGCGGCAGGATGCTGTCGGAGGAGCAGGAAAAGACCATCATCGACCGCCACATCCGGCGCGCCGGCCTGCACGCCGCGTTCCAGAGCGTGTTCCCGATCAAGAGCTACTCGGGCAACGCCACGCTCGAGTACGTCTATTACTACCTCGGCGAGCCGGTGTTCGACGTCAAGGAATGCCAGATGCGCGGCCTGACTTACGCCGCACCGCTGCGCGTCCGCCTGCGCCTGCGCGTCATGGACAAGGAGTCGCCTGGCGCGTCGCGCGTCAAGCGCGCGATCGAGCAGGAAGTCTATCTCGGCGAACTGCCGCTGATGACCGAGAACGGCACGTTCATCGTCAACGGCACCGAGCGCGTGATCGTGTCGCAGCTGCACCGCAGCCCGGGCGTGATTTTCGACCACGACAAGGGCAAGACCCACAGCTCCGGCAAGCTGCTGTTCCAGGCGCGCGTGATCCCCTATCGCGGCTCCTGGCTCGATTTCGAGTTCGACGCCAAGGACTGCGTGTTCGCGCGCATCGACCGCCGCCGCAAGCTGCCGGTCACGATCCTGCTGCGTGCGCTCGGCTACTCGAATTCCGACATCCTGCGGATGTTCTTCGATCGCAACAGCGTGCACCTGACGGACAAGGGCCCCGAGCTCGAGCTCGTGCCGGAACGCCTGCGCGGCGAGACCGCGATGTTCGAGATCAGCGCGAATGGCAAGGTCATCGTCGAGGAAGGCCGCCGCATCACGGCGCGCCACGTGCGCCAGCTCGAGGAAGCGGGGGTGCGCCGCCTCGCGGTGCCGGTCGAGTATCTCGAAGGCAAGGTGCTGGCGCACGACGTCGCCGATCCCTCGACCGGGGAAGTGCTGGCATCCGCGAACGACGTGCTGACGGTCGCGCTGATCGAGCGCTTCGTCGCCGCAAACGTGCCGGAGATCGGCACGCTGTATACCAACGACCTCGACCGCGGTCCGTACATCTCGGACACGCTGCGCATCGACGCGACCACGACCCGGCTCGAGGCGCTGATCGAGATCTACCGGATGATGCGTCCGGGCGAGCCGCCGACCAAGGACGCGGCCGAGAACCTGTTCCACAACCTGTTCTTCAACGGCGAGCGCTACGACCTGTCGGCCGTCGGCCGCATGAAGTTCAACCGGCGCGTGAACCGCGCGGTGCCGGAGGGCCTCACGGAGGCCGGCGTCGAACGCTGGCTCGAGGAGCCCGGCATCCTGTTCGACGGTCGGTACTTCGCAACCGTGTCTGATCAGCGCAAGGACGAGACCGGCAAGGCGCTGGTCGCCAAGTACGGCGACTCCCTGTCGGACGTCGTCGACGTGCTGCGCACGCTGATTGCAATCAAGAACGGCGACGGCAAGGTCGATGACATCGACCACCTCGGCAACCGCCGCGTGCGCTGCGTCGGCGAGATGGCGGAAGTCGCCTTCCGCATCGGCCTGGTGCGCGTTGAGCGCGCGGTGAAGGAGCGCCTGACGCTTGCCGAGAATGAGGAAATCAACCCGCAGGACATGATCAACGCGAAGCCGGTGGCCGCCGCGGTCAAGGAGTTCTTCGGCTCCTCGCAGCTCTCGCAGTTCATGGACCAGAACAACCCGCTGTCCGAGATCACG
>JALYJS010000344.1 GCA_030799345.1 Pseudomonadota bacterium
TGCGATTCCACAGCGCAGCGGAGGCCAGCACAAACGACAACCCCGGCGCCCCGTGCAGACACTTGTTCGCACTCGCCGCGAGCGCACCCAGATTCCAGGCCTCGCCCTCGATGCGTTCCGCACCGAAACTGCTGACCGCATCGAGGAGCAGCGTCACGCCGCGCTCGCGGCAGAGACCGCCGATCCTGTCGAGGTCGTTCAGCCGTCCGGTCGTCGTCTCGAGGTGCACCACCGCGAGATGCGTGATCTCGCCGCGCGGGTCGAGCGCTTTCGCGATGGCTGCCGTATCGATGGCCTGCACCCAGTCGTATTTCAACACGCGATGCGGCTTGCCCTGAGACTTCAGCATTCGCGCCATGCGCTCGCCATAGACGCCGTTCGCGACGACCAGCGTCTCGCTGTCCGCCGGTGCGAAGCTCGCGAGCATCGCTTCGACCGCGCCGGTGCCGGAAGCCGCGATGGTTGCCCCCGTGAACCCGGCCAGCGCCGGATAAACGGCGGCGAGCCGAGCGTTGATGTCCTGCGTCAGTTCCGCGAACTCCGGCTCGCGATGGCACCAGTCGCCGCGGCCGAGCGCCGCACGCACGCGCGGCGACAGCGTGACGGGGCCGGGATTCAGCAGGGTCACGCGATCGGCCATGTCAGGCCATGAGCGCCGTGCGCAGGCGTGCCGCCACTGCCGCCGGCGTCATCGTCGGGCGCGGCAGCCCCGCGGAAACGCCGGGCTGTATCGGTGCGTGAATGAAGGCGAGCCCGGCGTCGCGTTTCGCGATCATCGCCCCGAGCGCAGCGGGATCGGCGGTCGCGGCGACCGATGGATAGCCTGCGGCCGCGGCGAGCGCGCAGAAATCCACGCCGGGCGACACGGTCGCCTGTCCGCCGGTGGATTCGTGCAGGCCATTGTCGAGCAGGACGTGCAGCAGATTGGGTGGCTTCTCGAATCCAGCCGTCGTCATCGCACCGAGGCGCATCAATGCCGCGCCGTCGCCGTCGATCGCGATGACGCGATGGGACGGGCGCGCTATCGCGAGCCCCAGCGCGAGCGATATCGCGCAGCCCATCGAGCCCACCATGTACAACTGATTCGCCCGGTCGCCTAGCGCAAACAGTTCGCGCCCGGTGTAGCCGGTAGTGGCAATCAGGATGTCGCGTTCGCCCGTTGCGGCCTGGATCGCGGTCAGCATGTCGCGCCGCGTGTGATTGGCTTGCGGGCGCGCAATCCACCCCGCGACCGCGGGCGCGGCAGGCGCCGGACCGCGCGCACGCGCGGTTTCCGCGACGCTGCCTTTCTGCATCACCAGCGCGAATGGTCGGCTCTCCTTCACGAAATGCGCAAGGGCCAGGTCGAGCGCGGGCCCGATCGCGCCGGATTCGGAAGGAAAGATCGCCCAGGGAATCTGCATCTGCTCCAGCATGCCGGGTGTTATCGCGCCCATCAGCTCGTGCTGCGGTTCGTCGGCAGGACCTCCCGGCTGGCCGCGCCAGGTCACGATCAGCAGCACCGGAATGCGGAAGGTATGCGTCAGCGAAGTCAGCGGACTCACGGCATTGCCAAGACCGGAATTCTGGAACATGGCGACGGCCGGCAGGCTGCCGATGGCGCTTCCCGCCGCGATTGCGACGGCGTCCCCTTCGTTCGCCGCGCCGACATAACGCAACTCCGCAGAGCCGATCGCGTGATTGATGAAGGGCGTCAGATAGGAGCACGGCACGCCCGTATACAGGCCGAAACCCCGCGCCTGCGCGGCCGCGATGAACTCGGTGGCCTGGATCATCCGAACTCGCTTGCCGCGAGCAGGTCGTCCAGGCTGTCCACGTCCAGCCAGTGCCCGGTCGTGTAGATGACGCGCACGCGGGAGCCTGAACGCACCAGTTCCGAAAGCACGGCCAGCATCTTGGCCTGCCGGTTGGCAGGTTGGGCCGCGAGCCCCGCAACCGCCGCGCGAAATTTCGGCAGCGCCGCCGCGGCAATCTTCAGGAACCCCATCCACTCGCCGTGGATGCGATCCTCCGCCAGATCCTCGGCGGCCGCATCGAGGTACACCTGCTGGTAGAAATTGCGCCGGGAGTGCGGCTGCGAACAGCGCACGTAGTCCGCGGCGCGGCCGCGATTCGCGGTTTCACGCCAGTCGGTGTCCACCGCAATCACGAAATCGTCCGCCACCTCGGCGAGTGCGCCCAGGATGTAGTGATTGAAGATCACGTCGCCATAGGAAACGAAAAGGTCCATCGCATCGTCAGGATCCGCGGCGAGTCCCGCCGCCAGCGACAGCAGCTCACCCGTGTCGGCGTAATCCGGGTTGTCCACATAAGCCAGCGACGGCAGGTGGACCGCCTCCGCGCGATAACCGCGCACCACGGCGATGCGCTTGATGCCGGCCGCGTTATAGGCGGAGACGATGTGCGACAGCAACGGCCGGCCGCGCACCCGGAGCATGGTCTTCGGCCGCTGCTCGGTGAGTTCGCCGAGCTCCGCTCCGCGCGACGCGGCGAGGATCAGCGCGCGCGAACGGACCGGCTTCTTCGGCAGGTAGCGTTCCTCGGCCTCCTGCAGCTCGGATGCGCCCTGCAGCCGGAACAGTTCCCGGACCGGTGCGATACGGTCCTCCACCGAGCGCAGGTTCTGCTCGCGCGCGATGGTGGCAGCCGTCTCCTGCATCGCCGTCACTGCCGATCGCAACAGGTGATTGGCCCAGATCGCCAGCGAAAAGCCGGCCTCCCGGAACACGTCGGTCGGGGTCGAATGGTATTTCGTCGGCACGATCACGACCGGCGAACGACCGGCCCACTCTTTCTGAAACGCTAATACCTCGGTAGGCCGCGACAGCGCGCTGTGGATCAGGATGCCGTCAGAACCCGCCGCGTGATAAGCCTCCGCGCGCTTCAGCGCCTCGTCGAGCCCCCAGCCCGCGATGAACGCCTCGATGCGCGTGATGATCGCGAACTCGTCGTCGCGCTGCGCGTCCTTGCCGGCCTTGATGCGGCTGCAGAACTCGTCGATGTCGGAAAGCTGCTGCCGGTCGCCGTCGATGAAGCTGTTGGTCTTCGGAAACAGTTTGTCCTCGATGCAGACCGCGGCGATGCCGCGCTGCTCGAGCTTGCGCACCAGGCGGCGCACATTGTTGAAGTTGCCGTAGCCGGTGTCGCCGTCGAGCAGGATCGGCACGCGGGTCGCGTCCGCCATGAACTCGAGCATCTCGAGCACCTGCGTCCAGCTCGCCTCGTTGTTGTCGCGCACGCCGTACTGGGCGGACAGGCACAGGCCACCGGCCCAGATCGCCTTGAATCCGGCTTCCTCGGCGATGCGGGCGCTGATGCCGTTGTGGGCTTCGAGCAGGAATTCGAGTTCGGGACTGGCGAGGAGCCTGCGGAATTGCGCGGTTTTTTCCACCGCCGCAAGTCTAGCGGAGCGGCCGCTGACTTGCCCGCGCGGACAGAGCGTCAGGTCTTGCGAGCGGCGCGCCACTCCCCGGCCCAGCGGGGCATGGCATCGGGCGGCAGCGGCTTCGCATAGTGGAAACCCTGCGCGAAGTCGCAGCCCATCGCGGTGAGCTCCCCGGACACCGTCTCGTTCTCGACACCTTCCGCGACCACCACGAGGCCGAATGCGTGGCCGAGCGCGACGATCTGCTCAACGACTTTCCGGTCCGCCTTGCTGGCCAGCATGTTCATGACGAACGACTTGTCGATCTTCAACTCGTCCGCAGGGATCTCTTTCAGGTACGCCAGCGACGAATAGCCGGTACCGAAGTCGTCGATGGAAACGCGCACGCCGAGGCTGCGCAGCTCCGTCAGCACGTTGTGGCTGAGCTCGCGGTCCACCATCAGCGCGTTCTCGGTTACCTCGACGGTGAGCCGGGACAGCTCGATCGAACAGGCGCTGGCTGCGTTCGTGATCACATCCACGAGCTCGCGATTGCGGATGATCGACGGCGTCACGTTGACCGCGACGCCGAGCGGCCCGAGCGATTTCGGCCATTCGTTCATCTGGCGCATCGCGCGCTCGAAGGCGAACCGGGTCAGCGGATCGATCTGCCCGGTCATCTCGGCGACGTCGATGAAAATGTCCGGCGGCACGTTGCCGGAGTCCGCGCGGTTCCAGCGCATCAGCGCCTCGGCGCCGGCAAGGGTCATGTCCGCGAGGGCCAGCTTGGGCTGGTAGTTCAGCACGAGCTCGCCGTGCTCGAGCGCATTGGCAAGCTGCGTTTCGAGGTTCCAGCCTGCGGCCAGCTGCTCCGCCTGCCGCGCCGTATAGACGACCGTGGTCTGGGTCGACTTCCAGGCTTCGAGCAGGGCGATCTCGGCGCATTGCATCAGCTGCTCGGAAGTGCGCGCATGCGCCGGGAACATGGCCATGCCGATCGAGAGGCGCAGATTGGTATGCTGTCCGCCGGCCGTGAGCAATTCCGAGCCGGTGCGGTGAATCTTGTTCGCGGTCAGGAGCGCGTGGCCTTCGTTGCGCAGGTTCGAGAGGACATAGACGAACTTGCGATCGCCGAGCCGGGCAAAGTAATCGCCAGGCCGGTTCACCTGGGACAGGCGGTTGCGCAGCTCATCGAGCATGCGCGTGGCATTGGCAGCCCCTGCGCTCGCAAACAGCTGCTCCACCTGATGGACATAGACGACCAGCACCGCGATGCCGAACAGGCGGCTTTCACGCGCGGCTAGCCGGTCGCGGATCGCTTCGAGGCAGTCCGCGTAGTTGCTGGTGGCCGCAGGTATGGGTGCCGGGTTCGTCATGGCCAGATCAGGATAGTACCCGGCGGCTGGCGTGCCGGGGTCGGGGCCGCCGTGACGCGACGCGCAAAAAGCGTGAAAAATGCCGGTTTCAGGCAGCCCTCATGCGGTTTGCGGCGTGAAATCGGCCTGCTCACCCGATGGGCAAGAAAAAGGGCCGGCGCCAGCGACGCCGGCCCTGATTTCAGCTTCAGGCCTCAGCGCGTGGCCCTGATCACCACGCGGCGGTTGTTGGCTCGTCCTTCAACCGTGTCATTCGAGTCGACCGGACTCGACTCGCCCGCCCCGCTCGTGGTCACGATCGATGCCGGCAGGCCGGCGTCGACGAGGTAGCGACCGACGGACGCCGCACGACGCTCGGACAAGCCCTGGTTGTACGCATCAGAACCCGTGCTGTCCGTGTGGCCTTCGACGCTCACCTTCACGCCGGCAGCGAGATCCGCAGGCAGGCGCTTGAACTCGGCCACCGCTTTGTCGAGTTCGGCACGACCCGCGGAGCTCACTTCCGACGAGTCCGTCTCAAACTCCACGCCACGCAGTGTGAACTCCCGGAAGCAGCCGACCTCGTCCACCTTCACGCCGGCCGGTGTCGTCGGGCAGCGGTCCTTGTCGTCCGTTACGCCGTCCTTGTCACCATCGCCCGGGGGCGGCGGCGGGGGCGGAGGC
>JALYJS010000376.1 GCA_030799345.1 Pseudomonadota bacterium
CGGCTGCGCACCGCCCATGCCGCCGAGCCCGGCCGTCAGGATCCAGCGTCCGGCGGCATCACCGCCGAAGTGCTGGCGCGCGCAGGCGCCGAAGGTTTCATAGGTGCCCTGCACGATGCCCTGCGAACCGATGTAGATCCAGGAGCCGGCCGTCATCTGCCCGTACATCATCAGGCCCTTGCGGTCGAGTTCGTGGAAATGCTCCCAGGTCGCCCAGTGCGGCACGAGATTGGAATTCGCGATCAGCACGCGCGGCGCATCCGGATGCGTCTGGAATACCCCGACCGGCTTGCCGGATTGCACCAGCAGGGACTCGTCGTCTTTCAGCCGGCGCAACACGGAGAGGATCGTGTCGAACGCCTCCCAGTTTCGCGCCGCCTTGCCGATGCCGCCGTAAACCACGAGCTGGTCCGGATGCTCGGCGACTTCCGGATCCAGGTTGTTCTGGATCATCCGGTACGGCGCTTCGGTCAGCCAGCTCAGGCAATTCAGTGTGTTACCGCGCGGCGCACGCACTGGGCGCTGGCCGGACGGGGCGGGTTTCGGCTTGGCGTTCACGATTCGCGAGGATAGCGCGGGGCGGCGCATAATGCCCGACGAGCACCGGGGGTTGTGCCGCGAATCCATCGCGGCAAGGAGCGCTCCATGAAAAGCCTCGTCATCCTGTTCCTGTCGCGCCGACGATAGCTTGCGGATTTCAGCGGCCTCAGTAGCCGCGATGGATGCACCGGCAGATGTGATACCCCCGCATCACTGGCCGCCAGAGAATACGCCGCCGGGCGATTTCGGGCATCATTGACACGCCGAAAGGCCACCCCCATGACCGAATCGCGTTCCCTTTCGCGCGCCACGCTAGGCGCACTCGGTGTCGTATACGGCGATATCGGCACGAGCCCTCTCTATGCGTTGCGCGAGGCGACTGCCGCCGCCGGCGGCGCGACGGCGGCCGGCGCCGTGCTTGGCGTCGTCTCGATGATCTTCTGGAGCCTGCTGGTCGTCATCACGCTGAAGTACGTGGTGTTGATCCTGCGTGCCGACAACGAGGGCGAAGGCGGCATCCTGTCACTGGTGGCGTTGGTGCAGCAACGCGTCGGTACGAGTGGCGCCTGGGCAGGGCGGCTGATCGCACTCGGCGTGCTGGGCGGCGCTCTGTTTTATTGCGAGGCGCTGATCACTCCCGCGATTTCGGTGCTGAGCGCCGTCGAAGGACTCGAGCTGCTCGATCCGCGCTGGCACCGTGCGATCATCCCGGTCACGCTCGGCATCCTGGTGGCGCTCTTCCTGCTGCAACGGCGCGGCACCGCTCGCATCGGCGGCCTGTTCGGACCGATCATGATCATCTGGTTCGGGACTATCGGCCTGCTGGGGCTGCGCGCAATCTTCGACGCGCCGGAAATCCTTGCGGCGCTGAATCCGATCCACGCGCTCACGCTCCTGTTCGCGCACCCGGGCGTCGCGATCGCCGTGCTCGGCGCGGTCGTTCTCGTGCTGACCGGTGCGGAAGCGCTGTATGCGGACATGGGTCACTTCGGCCGCACGCCGGTCCGGCTCGCCTGGTTGTGCATCGTGTGGCCAGGGTTGCTGCTCAATTACTTCGGCCAGGGCGCGCTGCTGCTCGCCTACCCCGACGCGGCCGACAATCCGTTCTTCGGACTGGCGCCGGCCGGGACGCTGACCGCGCTCGTGGTGCTCGCGACGGTCGCGACCGTGGTCGCTTCGCAGGCGACGATCACCGGCGCTTTCTCGATCACGCGCCAGGCCGTGCAGCTCGACCTGCTGCCGCGCGTCAAGATCCTCCAGACTTCGGCAGACGAGCGTGGCCAGATCTACGTGCCGGCCGCAAATGCCGTCATGTTCATCGCAGTGGTCGCTTTCGTACTCGGTTTCGGCTCATCGACTGCGTTGTCGGGCGCTTATGGCGCTTCCGTGACCGGCACGATGATGATCACGACGATCCTGGGCGCCGTGGCCGCGGCCACGGCGTGGAAATGGAGTGCCTGGCGCATCGTGCTCGTGTTCGGCGTGTTCTTCACGATCGACGTGGGTTTCGTGATTGGCACTGCCAGCAAGATACCGAGCGGCGGATGGGTGCCGCTCGTGCTCGCGGCCATGATGTTCGCGCTGTTCGTGACCTGGCGCGATGGCCGGTCCCGGTTGCGCGCCGAACTGCAGCGAACCGCGGTCCCTCTCAGTGAGTTGCCTGCACTGCTGGAGGGCGTAGCGCGCGTGCCGGGCACCGCGGTATTCCTGGTCAGCCATCTCGGTTTCGTGCCGACGGCGCTGCTGCGCAACATCGAACATAACC
>JALYJS010000404.1 GCA_030799345.1 Pseudomonadota bacterium
GCGTCGACGCCGGTTCGGTACCGGCTGCTCGACAGCATTCGCGCGTTCGCGCTCGAAGCGATGGCAGAAAGCGGGCTGACCGAGCGCGCCCTGGCCGCGCACGCCGAGTGGTTCGCGGATGCAGCCGGATCTTCCACGCAGGGTGTACGGAGCCGTCGGCAAGACGAACATCTCTCCTTCGCTCGCGCCGAGCGCACCAACATCGACGCCGCTTTGGCCTGGAGCGAGACGCACGACCCGCTGCTCGCGATCCGGATCGTCAACGGGTTCGGCTGGGCCTGGATCGTCCTTGGCGACAGCAGAGGCGCACAACGGATCTTGCGGGCACTCGATGCCGCCGGTCACGCTGCCCCATTCCGAGACCGCGCCAGCGCCCTTCTGCTCGCGGCATGGATCGAAGCCTCGACGGGCCGCCTCGAGCTCGCCCGCGAGCACATTGCCGCGGCCACGGAACTGGCGGACGCGATCAACGACGTCGACCTGCGGGCGCGTTGCTGTTACTACCTTGCCTACGTCGTGTCGCATCACGGCGACTTCGGTCAGGCGATGGAGCTGACCGATCGCAGCAGCGCGCTCTACGGCGGCCTGGACCGACCGTGGGATCAGGCCGCGAACTGGCTCTTCGCCTCCCGAGCCGCGATCTCGGCCGGTGATCGCGTGCGCGCCGTCGAGGCCCGCGATCAGGTCGAGAACTGGCTGCGAACGGTCGACGACCCGTGGCTCCACGTCCGCCGCGACGCGATGCTCGGCGAGCTGGCCCGCATCGAGCATCGGTTTGACGATGCCGTCCTCCACATCGGTCGAGCAGCGGAAACGTCGGGACGTCTCGGCTTCCTGCAAACGGAGGCGTACCAACTCTCCAGCCTCGGACGTGCGCAGTGCCAGGCCGGTGACTACGTGTCTGGTGCAGCCACGCTGGAGCTCGGAATCGAGAAGGCCGGAGCCACCGGTGACGTACGCCTGGTGGCGCTCGCCCGGGTACATCTCGGGCGCGTCCTGCGCGCAACCGGACAGGTCGCACCAGCACGGGCGGCACTCGAAGCGGCGACCGCCTGGCACCGCGCCGCTGGGGGTGGAGAGCAGGCCGCGCTCGGCGAGTGCCTGCTGGCGGCATTCGACGCCGAGGACCAGGTCTCCGGTGCGGAGCAACGGCTCGTCGCGATCCTCGAGGAGGCGCGACGTGAGGACGACGCCCCTGTCGAGGTCTTCGCCCTCGACGCACTCGCCCGCATCGCAGCCGAACGGGACGACATCGCCACTGCACGGGACCTGTGTGAGGCAGCCGATCGGCGCATGGAATCCGCGTCGCACTTCATCACCGACCTCGACCGGACCGACGCTCGCTCGGTCAGGCAGATCGCCTGAGCAAGCCGGGTCCTCGGATCACACCGTGGCGGCGCGGGGTGGCTCACTCGGTTCGCCCATCTGGCGGCTCCGATCGCCATGCTGGTGCAACACGACAAAGGCCAACAACCCGCTGACAACAATGGCGATACCGGCCATCTGCCGGTGATTGACCACCTCGCCCAGCAACAGGAACGACCACACCACCGCGAGCGCAGGCTGCGCCACCTGGGCGATCGCGATCGTGCCTATCTGGATCGTCTTCTGCGCGAACACCAGCAGCCCCTGGGCGGCGACCCCGCTGGTGAACGTGAGGATCAGCATGTACGTCCACCCCGTGCCGCTCATCCCGAACACGCCGCCGTGGATGATCGCCAGCGGAAGCACCGCCAGGGCCGCGATCGGACAGATCGTCGCCATGAAGGTGGTGACATCCATGTCCTGGCGAAAGTGCTTCGTCGACGCGACGTACCCCACCAGGAGCAGCATCGCGAGCACGCCGAACACGTTCCCCTCCAGCGAGGCGTCGCCGTTGGGGGGCGCACTGAACAACACGAGGCCCACCCCGCCGAACGCGACGACCGCGAACACCAGCGCGCGCGGATCGATGTACTCCTTGAACAGCCAGGCGCCGACCGGCACGATCAGAAACGGGGCGAGCGAACCGATCAGCGCGGC
>JALYJS010000429.1 GCA_030799345.1 Pseudomonadota bacterium
GCGTGGTCGTGCCGACCACGAAGAAATCGACGTCCGCCGGCGTCAGTCCAGCCGCCATCAGCCCCCCCCGCGCAGCCTGCACGCCCAAAGACCAGCTGGTCTCAACCGGCGCTGCCATGTGCCGGCGCTCGATACCCGTGCGCGAGCGGATCCACTCGGCGGTGGTATCGACCCGCGATTCGAGATCCTTGTTGGTCAGCACCTGCGCGGGCAGGTAACTGCCCGTGCCGGCGATCCGCGAATAGCGGTTCATCCTGCGGTCACCGTGCTCATGACCGCCGCCGGATCATTCGCCGCCCGTGTCCTCGACCGGGACGTCAATGACCTTGCGGCCGCGATAGTAGCCGTCGCGGCTCACGCGATGACGCAGATGCGTCTCGCCGGTGGTCGGATCCTTCGACAGCGCCGGCTTCGCGATGCGGTCGTGGGAACGGTGCATGCCGCGCTTCGACGGTGTCTTGCGGCTCTTTTGTACGGGCATTGAAGTTCGCTCTCCGAATCAGTGTTTCAACAAATCCTTCAGTCCGGCAAACGGCCGACGCATCTCCGGCGCCGTGGCCTGCTCGACCGGCGCCGCGTCTCCCGGCAACCGGCACTCCGCGCCTGCGGGATGCCGTGCGATCACCGGCAAGGCCAGCAGCAATTCGTCCTCGACCAGCGCCACCAGGTCGACCCGCGTCGGATCGCCGGGGATCGCATCATGCCCCGCCGGCACCCGATCGCTTTCCTGAAGCACGAACGCCAGCCGCGAATCCGCACGCAGCTGATGCTGCATCGGCTGCAGGCAACGCTGGCACACCAGCGTGACGCCCGCATTGACATCCAATGCGCCTGCCGGCACCGCATCGACCGTGCGCAGGACCAGACGCGCATGGGCAACTCCGCCGGGTTCAGCCAGTCGGTCACGCAGACGGACAAAATCCGCCAGCGGAAACTCGCGTTCGACGACGGCTCCCTGCGCCGCCTGTACCACGGCATCGAGCAGCGGTTCGCGGGCAATCGGCATGGGGGCGGTATGATAGTGATCCGTGCCGGGGGTGTCAAAGCAACTGCGTCGCAAATCATTGTTTTTTAAGTACGGATTGCCATGCAAGCACCCCTGATCCTCGCCTCCACGTCCCCGTACCGCGCGGCCCAGCTCGCGCAGACCGGCATCGAGTTCCGGGTCGAGGCGCCGGGCATCGCGGAGTCGCCGGTCGGCGGCGAAACTCCCGGGGACCGTGCATTGCGGCTGGCCCACGCCAAGGCTGCCGCGGTAGCCCGGCGATTTCCCGGGGTCTGGGTGCTCGGTTCGGACCAGGTGGCCGACTGCAACGGGACCATTCACGACAAGCCCGGCGATGCGCAGAGCTCCGAGGAACAGCTGCGTGCCAGCAGCGGCCAGGCGGTGGTATTCCATACCGCGGCGGTACTGCGTCACGACGAATCCGGGGTCGCGTTGTCGCACCTCGATCGCACCACGGTACGATTCCGTGTGCTGAGCGACGAGGAGATCGCCACCTATGTCCTGCGTGACAAACCGTTCGACTGCGCCGGCGCCTTTCGAGCAGAAGGACTCGGCATCGCCCTCTTCGACGCGATCGAGACGTTTGACCCGACGGCGCTCGTCGGTCTGCCACTGATCTGGGTCGTCGGTGCACTGCGCACCGCCGGCATTGATCCGCTGGCCGTCGCTCAGGCCTGAGCTGACGCAGCGGCCGCGACCGGCAGTCGCAATAGCAGATTGCCGAGATCGTCCGGCAACTCGACCGCGATAGCGAACGGTTGCTGCGTGTCCGGCCAGTTGAATGAGACGGCGGCCGCGTGCAGGAACATCCGGCGCAGCCCGAGTTCGTGCATGCGCCGGTTGAATTCGCGGTCGCCGTACTTGTCGTCGCCCGCGACCGGGTGCCCGGCGAATGCAGCGTGCACGCGGATCTGGTGCGTACGACCGGTGTCGATGGCCACGTCCATCAAGGTGGCCAGCGAGCGAAATGACTGCCGCGGCGTGAAGCGGGATATCGCGGTTTTGCCGGCGGCATGCACGCGCACGACCCGCGCGCCGGCCTCGCGCGTGTGAGTGAGCACCGGCGCATCGATCGTCTTGCGGCCGAGCCGCCAGCGGCCCGCGACGAGCGCCGCGTATTGCTTCTCGATCCGGCCCTCGCGCAACAATGCATGCAGCATGCGAAGCGCCGGGCGGTCACGCGCCACGAGCAGGCAACCGCTGGTGTCGCGATCGAGCCGATGCGCGAGTTCCAGGGACTCTGCCGGCCTGAGCGCGCGAAGCGCCTCGATGGCTCCAAAGGCAAGGCCGGATCCGCCATGCACGGCGAGTCCCGCCGGCTTGTTCAGAACGAGGATGCGCGAGTCTTCGTACACGATGGCAGCGCGCACGGATGCCAGCAGGCTGTCGGCCGGGCGGCGCGGAACGGTCGCGGCATCAGGCGCTTCATACACGGGCGGCAGACGCACCTCGTCGCTCGCGGCAAGACGGTAATCCGCCTTCGACCGCTTGCCGTTGACCCGCACTTCACCGCGCCGCAATAGCCGGTAAACCCGGCTCTTGGGCACCCCGGAAAGCGTCCGCAGCAGGAAATTGTCGAGTCTTTGCCCCTCGCCGGCCGCGCCCGCGAGGACTCGCTGCACCCTGCTGCGCGACAATCGATCCGGCATTACGGAGTTTCTCTAACGTATTGATTTGTCGAACGCATTGCTGTTATCTTCCCGGGTAGTCAGGTCTTACGGCGCAGGTTCCGCGAAGCGGGACGTGGCCGCTGACCGGTACGCGGTCCCTCCCTCATCGACCCCGGTCAACCGTGGGAGTCGTCCCGGGTGGCCGCATGTTAGTTGGTCCGGCATGACCGGACCATCGCCGGCCGTCTGCTCGGATGTGATGTCCCCGCGCGTGTTGATCTCGCTTCCAGGTGCAGGAGTTCGTTTGCCAGCAGCCGTGCGCTCTGGCCCGCTCCCGTGCGCCCGCGATCCGCGCCTGCAGGGTGATGAGCTTGCGCTCGTGACGCAGCGTGACATCGGAAGCCAGGCGGCCCCTGCAACCTCGGAAGGGGCTTATGAAGAGAATGCTCATCAACGCAACCCAGCAAGAGGAGTTGCGCGTCGCGCTGGTTGACGGCCAGAAGCTGTACGACCTGTCGATCGACATCCCGTCCCGCGAACAGAAGAAAGGCAACGTCTACAAGGCACGTGTCACCCGCGTCGAGCCGAGCCTCGAAGCGGCATTCGTCGAGTATGGCTCGCAGCGCCAGGGATTCCTGCCGCTGAAGGAAGTCGCGCGGGAGTATTTCCGTTTCCAGCCGGCGCCCGGTGCGCGATTCAACATCCGCGACGTGCTGCAGGAAGGCCAGGAAATCCTCGTGCAGGTCGAGAAGGAAGAACGCGGCAACAAGGGGGCTGCGCTCACCACATTCATCAGTCTCGCCGGACGCTTCCTGGTGCTGATGCCGAACAATCCCCGCGCCGGCGGCGTATCGCGCCGGATCGAGGGCGAGGAGCGCGACGTCACGCGCGATTCGCTCGAGCAGTTGCGGGTGCCGGACGGCATGGGCACCATCGTGCGGACCGCGGGTGTCGGGCGGGCGCCTGAAGAACTGCAGTGGGATCTGGACAACCTGCGGGCTAACTGGGACGCGATCGTTACCGCGGCCGCCGAGCGGCCCGCGCCGTTCCTGGTCTATCAGGAAAGCGATGCGGTTACCCGGGCGCTGCGCGATTACCTGTCCGACGATATCGGTGAAGTGCTGATCGACGAGTCCGCCTCGCACGGGCGCGCACTCGAATATGTGCAGCGCTTCCAGACCCCCGAAGCGCAGCGGCAGATCAAGCTGTACAGCGACGACGTGCCGTTGTTCACACGATTTCAGATCGAGAGCCAGATCGAATCGGCGTATGCGCATACGGTGACGCTGCCTTCCGGCGGCAGCATCGT
>JALYJS010000422.1 GCA_030799345.1 Pseudomonadota bacterium
GAGGACGAGAGTCCCTTCGCACTGATTGCGGACGCGATGCGTGACGCAGCGGCGTCGGACGGGCCGCTTGCAGTCGAGCCAACCACGCGATATTTCATCATCGATGGAGTCCGCACACTGGCGGGCGCGGGCAGGGCGGTGGTTGCGGGCGAGGAACTCGTCAATGTCTGCCGCATGATCAAGTCATCGGCCGAACTGGCGTTGATGCAAAGGGCGAACGACGTGACGCACGCGGCGCTCAAGTATGTGCACAACCGCATCGAGGCTGGCATGAGCGCCCGGGACATCGGCGCGATGATGGCAGCGGCAACCGATGCGCTCGGCGGCACGCACCAGTTCGCGCTGGTGCTGCTGAACGACGCGAGCGCGTATCCGCATGGCACGAAGACCCCGCAGACCGTGCGCGAGGGATCCGTCGTGCTGGTGGATACCGGCTGTTCGGTGCACGGATACGTGTCGGACATTTCCCGGACCTGGGTTTACGGCGAGCCTTCTGCCCGTCATCGCGAAGTGTGGAATACGGTCAAGCGCGGCCAGGAACTCGCGCTGGAAACCGTGGAGCCGGGAATCCCGGTCGGCGACGTCGACAAGGCCGTGCGCGCTTACTACGAAGGGCTGGGCTGGCAGAAAGACTACGGCCTCCCGGGCACGTCGCACCGGACCGGGCACGGCATCGGCATGGATGTCCACGAGCCCCCGAACCTGATGCGTGCCGACCGGACCCCGTTAGAAGCCGGCATGTGCTTCTCCGACGAGCCCGGCATCTATATTCCAGGCGAGTTCGGCATCCGCATGGAGGACTGCTGGTACCTGACGGAGCGGGGGCCGCAACTGTTCACGCCGCTCGCTAAATCAATCGAGCAGCCGATCTGAAGTCGCGGTCAGTCCGGCAATTCGACGCCGGCTAGCGTCGGGCCTGTCTCGCGGCGATCTCGTCGAGCATCACGTCGAGCCGGGCTCTCGGCAGCCATCGGCCGCGTAGCATCACGCCTTCGAGCTTGCGAACGTTGGCCAGATCGGTCATGGGATCTGCGGACAGGAGCAGCACATCCGCCTCGAGGCCTTCGCGCAGGCGACCGAACCGGTCTTCCTGGCCGAAAAAGCTGGCAACGTTGACGGTTCCCGTCGCGAGCGCATCCATCGGCGACAGTCCGATCCGGCCGTACAGTTCGAGTTCCGCGAACGTCGATTCTCCCGGTATGTTGAAGAGCTGAGGCGCATCGGAACCGAGCAGGATAGGCACGCCGGCCGCATGCATCTGCCGCAATAGCTCGTGGCGCAGTTCGAGGAATCGCTGCGCCTGCGGTGATACCTGGTCGAACTGCATACGGGACTTCTGCCACTGCGCAATCGTGGCCGGCGACAGGAATCGGTATGCGACCCGTGCCCGCAGCATCGCATCCGTCGGCGGCGCTGCCCATTGTTCGACCAGGATCTGCGTCGGCACCATCGAGGTGCCCGCTGCTTTTGTGGCCGTTACCAGTGCCGGAATGCGCGACTCGTCAGCGCAATCGGCGAAGCCGAGACCCATGAATCCGGCCCGTTCCGAGTCGTCGGCACAACGCTCCGCAGCCAGCGCCATGATGTAACCGTCGAGGTGATCGATGGCCGATTGTTTCGCCGCCAGCGCATGTATAACGCCAACTTCAGTCGAGACATGTCCGGAAAACGGAATCGTCTCTGCGCGCGCCGTCGCCACGAGGGCGTCGAACACGTCGCGCTCGAGTCCCGGATGCAGCTTGAGGAAGTCGTAACCGGCCGTTTTCTGGTCGCGCACCATGCGTTCCGCCGTCGCGGCATCGGGCGCGGTGTTGCCATTGATCGATGGGCCCGAAGTGAACAGACGCGGTCCGATCAGCTCGCCGCGTTCGATCCGGGCGCGCAGCTCGAGATGCAATGGCTGGCCGAGGGTGCCGCGAATCGTCGTGATGCCGTGCGCGACAAAGAGCGTCAACAGATCCTCGGCGTAACCGGCGGGTTCCGGTCCAGGCACGTGGGCGTGCATCTCGGCGAGACCCGGCAGCAGGAATCGGCCGGTCCCATCCACGACGGTAGTGCCTGCGGGCGCAGCCGCCGTGCCGGTCGGCGCGATCCGCGCGATGCGTCCGTCCTGGACGAGCAGGTCATGCTTCTCGAGCACGCGGCCCCCGTCCATGGTGATCACGGTCGCGTTTTTGAACAGCACGGGCGGCTCGGCCGCCTGGGCGGTGCAGGACAGCACTGACAGCAGCAGGAAGGGGCGAATCGGCATCGGCAGGTCAATGGTAGGGCAGGGTCGAACTGCGTACAATCTGCGCCGGTGAGCCCGGAAAACGATCCGAACAGACCGCGCACGCCGTGCCTCCCATGAGCGCCGACCAGATCGTCTATCTGTTGATCGTGGCCATTACGCTGATGCTTTTCATCAGCGAGCGTGTCCGCATCGACGTCGCGGCCATGCTGACCCTGCTCGCACTTGCGGCCACCGGCATCCTGTCACCCTCAGAGGCGCTGTCGGGATTCTCGAGCGAGCCCGCGATCATCGTCGCGTCGGTCTTCGTGATATCCGCGGCACTGAGCGCTACCGGAGTGACGGAGCAGATCGGCGCATTCATTTCGCGGGCGGCCGGCGCCAGGGAATGGCGCGCCATCCTGGTCGTGATGCCTGCCGTCGCGGCGCTTGCGGCCTTTTCACATCACCTGATGATCACCGCGATGATGCTGCCGATCATGATGCGGCTCGCGCGCGACCAGAAGCTGTCGCCGTCGCGGCTCCTGATGCCCATGTCGCTGGCGGCCTCGATCGGCACCACGCTCACGATATTCAGCGCCCCGGCCTTCCTGCTTGCGAATCATCTGCTACGCGCCGGGGACCATCAGGCACTCGGCATCTTCGGCATCACGCCGATCGGCGCAGCGCTCGTTGTGCTCGCAGTCATCTATATGTCGCTGGGCCGCTGGCTGCTGCCGCGCCGGCTGGGGCGCTCGAACGACACCGATTACCTGCGCCTGGACCGCTACTACACCGAACTGATCGTCGAGGAGAACTCGCGCTGGATCGACCGGCCGCTCGGGGAATTCAACCTGCATTTCGAGAAGCGCCTGGAAGTCGTCGAATGGATGCGGGCGGGCGTGCGCCAGCGAAATGCGGGCCGCCAATCGGTCCTGCGCGCCGGGGACGTCCTGTTCGTGCGCGCGTCACCTGATGAGATCGCATCGGTTGATGGAGAAGCGGGACTTGCCCTGCATGCGGTGCGGAAATACAGCGGCAAACCGGCGGACGGCAAGGAAGACAAGGACGCGTACCAGCTCGTGCAGGTGGTCGTCGCGCCGCACTCGCAGTTCGTCGGTGAAACCATTGGCGGCATCGATTTCCGCCGGTCCATGGGGGTCGTTGTCGTCGGCATGTGGCGCCGGGAAGGCTGGATACGCGAGGAGCTGTCGCAGGTCCGGCTGAGCGAGGGCGATCTGCTCGTTTTACGCGGGACGTCGGACAAGCTGAGCGCGCTATCCGGTCACCACGGATTCC
This sequence comes from Pseudomonadota bacterium, assembly GCA_030799345.1. GTDB lineage: Bacteria > Pseudomonadota > Gammaproteobacteria > Steroidobacterales > Steroidobacteraceae > SCUD01. The sequence continues at coordinate 3,509 of JALYJS010000422.1, forward strand.
TGATGATGGTGCCCTTTACCGCGAACCCGCGCCGTCGGCAGCGCGCGAAATGGGCGATCCTGATCGTCGCCGCGGTCGTTGCCGGTGCGGCTTCCGGCTTGGTCCCGGCACAGATGGCGTTTCTCGGCGGCGCCGTGGCGCTGGTCCTCACCGGTTGCGTCAGCATCGACCAGGCCTATCGGGAAATCGACGTACGCATCTTCGTGATGATTGCGGGCGTCATTCCGCTCGGCCTGGCGATGGAGCAGACCGGCACCGCGGCGCTGCTCGCGGACCAGTTGCAAAGAGTCGTGATGGACTGGCACCCGCTCGGCGTCCTGCTGGCGCTTTTCTGGGCTGCCGCACTGGTCACCCAGATACTGTCCGACGCGGCAACTGTCGTGCTGCTCGGCCCGATCTCACTGGCGCTCGCCATTGCGCTCGGCCTGCCGCCGCAGCCGTTCATCGTCTGCACGGCACTCGGCGCGGTCGCAGCCTTCCTGACGCCCATCGGACATCATGGAAACCTGCTGATCCTCAATCCGGGCCAGTACACGTTCGGCGATTTCCTTCGGGTTGGCGCGCCGTTGACGGTCGCCATCAGCCTGGTCAGTGTCTGGATGGCGCAGTGGCTGTGGCTTGGCGGACCGTTGATCCCCGATTGGGGCGTCCTGCTGCAGTCCTTGAGAAACCTGGTGCCCTGACTACGATGAACTGGCACTGCGGTGGTAGGCGCCGCCTTCGCTCCACGAAGCGCTCAGCACATTCAGGATCAATCGCCCGGCCATGATGCAGGTCAGTCCATTGACGAAGTCGAATGACGGCGCGATCTCGACGATGTCCATGCCGACGATGCGATTGTGCCGCGCGACGCTGCGCAGCAACGGCGCAAGCTGGCGGAAGTAGATACCACCCGGCGTCGGCGCCATGACCGCCGGCATTTCCGTGGGATCGAGTCCGTCGGCATCGATCGTCAGGTAGACGGCACGGCCTTCCGGAATGGTTTCGAGCACGGGTTCCATGCCTTCGGCGTGGATCTGCTGCGCGCTGAACAGCTTGGAGCCGTATTTCCACGCGGCTTCGACCTCGCCACGTCGCGCGCTGCCGATCCCTCTCAGTCCGATCTGCGTCATGCCTGAAACGGCCGGAATCCTGCTCGCCCATTGCAGCGGGTTGCTGTAGCCGCGGCGTACGCCGCCGACTTCCTCGCGCCAGTCGAGGTGCGCGTCGATGTGCAGGATGTGGACGGGTCCGCCGATAGCGTCGAGCGCATCGACCATGGGAATCGTGACGCCGTGATCGCCTCCGAGCACGATAAGCTGCGCGCCCTGGCGCCAGAGGTGCCGCGCACGCTCCGTGATGGCGCCGGCGTACTCGGCATAGTCGCCTTTCCGTGACCAGCCGACGTTGCCGATATCCAGGTGCCGTGCCGGAAGGCTGGACGCGAAATCAGTGCCGGTGTCGAAGTCCCAGTGCGCGGAGTTGTAACAGAAGCTTTGCGAGCGCTCGCGGATGGCGTCCGGCGCGCGGGCCTGGTCATTCGGAAATGCGTCATGCGCGTACGGTTCACTGTGCTGAATGCCGAGGATTGCGACATCGGCGGTCCAGCCGGACGGATCCGTGACGACCGGCCAGTCCAGAAAGGGCCGGGTGGGGTTGCTGGTGGGTTGCAGGGTCGTCATGTCGTGTCTCCGCGCCGTCCGGCATCGATGGTAAACCAGAGTGAGGCGGCGACAACGGATGTAATCGCGCCAGTCGCAAAAACCGCGCCCCAGCCATAGCCGACCGAGAGCGCCGCGATGATCGGCGTCGCCACGACGCCCCCGAGATTCCCGCCGGTGTTGAGGACCGCGGTCGCCGCCATCGGGTCGGACGGAGCGAGTCGCATCGTCGCCCCCCAGAAGGAAGCCTCTGTCACCTCGACGAAGGCGAAGCCCAGGCACAGCGCGGCGACGGCCCAATAGGGGTCCACTGTCGACACCGTGAGGTACAGAAAGACCGCCGCGCAGGGCAGTGCAACGAGTGGCACGATACGCATGCCGATGCGATCACCGAAGCGCGCGCGGAAGCGATCGGCCATTCGGCCGCCAACCGCCGCGGCGGCGCCCGCCACGACGAATGGCAGGCTCGCGAGCCATCCGCTTTCCAGCACGCTGAGATGGCGTTCCTGCACCAGGTACAGGAAACTCCAGAACGTCACGAGATAGAACACGTAATTCATCACGAAGTAGGAAAGCGTGATCCGCAGGATGTCCCGATCGCCGAGCACACGGAGCAGGCGTTGCCAGGTCAATGGCGCCGTCGCATCGAATGGCGGATTACACTTTAGCTCTTCGAGCTCGGCCTGCGAAACACTGGGGTGCAATTCCGGCCGGTCGCGCCCGAACCCGTACCAGAGGACGACCAGGATCAGCGATGGCACGCTGGAGGCGACCAGCGCCCATTGCCAGCCGAACGTCTGCATCAGCCAGGCAACTAGGGGCGAGGCCGTGGCCGCGCCCAGCCAGAGTCCCGTGACGATCAGTCCCTGAAAGGAAGCCCAGCTGCCGACCGGAAACCAGAAGCGGATGGTTCCCGAGGCGACTGGAAAGAGCGCGGACTGCGCGGCGCCCAGCAGGCCGCGGGCGAGCAGGAGGGTCACGAAGATGACGCCCGCGGCCGCGATCAATGGTGCGCCGGCCGTCAGTACGCTCGCGAGCACCGTTGCAATGCCGATCGCCGCCAGCATGCGTCGTGCGCCGACGACCTGGCCGAGCAGCGACGCAGGAATCTGGAACACGGAATAGGTCAGCAGGAATGCGGTCATGACCCAGCCGATCTGGACCTGCGACAGTCCGAGCTCCGGCATCATCCGTTCGGCGGCAACCGACACGCCCGAGCGCTGGACATAGCCCGTGAACGCGAGGGCAAACAGCATCGCGAAAATGAGGGGTCGAATGCGGAAGGTGCGCATTGAGCTGGCCTATTTGCGCAGCAACGCCAGTACGGTTTCCGGCGGCCTGCCAATCACCGCGCGATGACCCCAAACGACGATGGGCCGCTCGATCAGGATCGGATCGGCAACCATTGCCGCGATCCACTGATCATCCGAAAGTGATTCGCCGGCGTATCGGGCTTTGTAGATTTCCTCGCCTTTGCGGATTAGCTGCTCCGGCCGGATGCCGAGCATGGCGATAATCGCCTGGAGTTCGGCGGCAGCCGGTGGTGCTTGCAGATACTCGACGATGCGCGGCGTCAGCCCGCGCTCCTGCAACAGCGCGAGGGCCGCCCGGCTCTTGCTGCATTTCGGGTTGTGGTAGATCTTCAGAGGCGGGACATCGATCGGCGCCATCATCGGGCAGCGACGCCGTCCGGCGCCCTGATCGCACTTCCGATCGCGGCGATGCGGCCGTTCTCGATCAAGACCTCACCGCCGTCAAGGCGCGTGCCGGTTCCCGTCAGGATCGTCGCATTGCGAATCAGGATCGCGCCGGACTCGCCGGGCTGGTAGGTGGAGGAGTAGGGCAGCCGCGCCGTTTCCGGCGCCGGTGTTGCGGCGGCAACTGCGGGAGGCTGAACTGCGGCCGGCGGTTGGGCGACGCATGCCGCGGCAATGGCGGAAATGACCGCAGTCACGACTAGTGTCCAGCCGGAACGCTGCATGCGCCAGGATGTTACACGCCTGTGCTGAATGACGTAATCGGGTCTCTGTGTACGCTATCGCACTGAGAGTCCCGGGCAGGCAGGGTAGAGTGCCCTCCTGGTTAAGGGGCATTATTCATGTACTCAGAAACGTGCTCGGACCTCGGTTCCGATCTGCCTGCTACAGGCACGGTAGTCACTCAGCAGGAAACCTCCGTAAAACCGGCAAATGTCCGGGGACAGGACCGCTATCTGTCGGTACTGCGGGCTTGCGGCGAGATCAGCGATCGCCGGCAGTGGACCTCCACGCGTAGCGTCTGGTAAGAAACCGCGTGGCGAGCGACGACAGTCGGACCACCGCCGCCCACCCGGTTGCTCTTCTTCTTAATGTCGCGGCAGGTCCCAGTAACGCGGGGCCTTGTAATAGTCGTACGCCTTGTTGCGGAACGCCTGGCCGTCGCCACGGGTCAGTTCGTCCAGTGAAGCGGCAGGCGCTGCTTCCAGTTGCTCCCTGGTGAATGTGACGACATAGCTGTTCTGCGACTTGTCGTACTGCAGCGAGGACCATGGAACCGGATGGTACTTCTCCGCGATTCCGAGGAAACCGCCGAACGACACGATCGCGAACATGATGTTGTTCGAGAGCTTGTCCAGCACGATATCCTCGACCTCGCCGATCTTGTCCCCGGACCCGTCAACGACTGTGGTCCCGCTGACCTTCTTGGCGCGGATTGCCGATGTGTGGCCTGATGCGGTGGGCATTGCAGTCACCTCCATGTGTTCAGTGAGTTTCAGATTCACCGACAAGGATAGGGTGGACACCGACTTCGATCAGACGGTCTAAGACGCCACCCCGTGTGGGACTGACTCCGACAAGAGTTCCGCGGCCATTTCCGAAAAAAGTTGCGTGTGCCGGTCGACATCCGCCGCAGTCGTCGCCGGCGACATCAAGGCCATGTTGTGGAAGGGGGTCATCAGGATGCCCCGGTTCAACAGGTAGAGATGGATGAACGCGTCGATCGCATCATCCTGTCCTGCCGCCGCCTCGGCACCATTCCGGGCCCGCTCCGGGCGGAACAGGTACTCGACCCGGCAGCCGAGACGCACAACGTGCCAGGGCAGCTCACGCGACTCGATGACGCCGCGCACTCCCTGCTCGAAGCGCTCGCCAAGCGCGATCATTCGCACGAACGCGGCGTCCGTCATGACTTCGCCGAGCGTCGCCCGCATCGCAGCGAGCGACAAGGCGTTGCCGGCAAGGGTGCCGCCGATGCCGCCAACGTCAGTGTTCCGGGAATCGGTGCGTGCATAGACCCTCGCGCGCACCCATTCGGTCAGGCCATAGGCGCCGCTTGCGATGCCGGCGCCCAGCGTCTTGCCGATCGTCAGGAAATCCGGTTCCAGGCCCCAGGCTCTGGTGCATCCGCCGGGCCCGGCGCTGATCGTATGCGTCTCGTCGATGATCAGTAGCGCGCCGTATTGATCGCATAGCCTGCGCGCGGCCTCGTGATAGCCCGGCTCCGGCAGCACGATGCCGATGTTGGTCAATGCGGGCTCGAACAGGCAGGCGGCGACGTCCTCATGTGCAAGCGCCGCTTCGAGAGCCTCGAGATCATTGATTTCCACCACCCGGGTCGTGTGGTCGAGCGGAACGGGCTTGCCGATGTTGCCGCTGCGCGCAACGGTGCGGCCGTTTTCCAGCATCGCGACGGACTCATCCACGGTCCCGTGATAGCAGCCGTTGTGAACGATGATCTTCGGGCGCCCCGTGATCTCGCGAGCCCAGCGGATCACGCAGCGGTTTGCGTCGGTCGCGGACAGCGTGAATTGCCAGTAAGGGAGCCTGAAGCGCCGCGCCAGTTCGTCGCCGACCCAGGCAGCGTCTTCGGTCGGCAGCATCAACGTGATGCCCTTGGCGGCCTGCCTGGCGATCGCATCAACGGCGGCTTTCGGCGCGTGTCCCGCCATTCCGCCCGTGTCACCGAGGCAGAAGTCGATGAACTCGTTGCCGTCGACGTCCCGGAATCGGGCGCCTTCCGCGCGATCGACGAATACCGGATGGTCGCCCGGCCAGCGCGTCATCCAGTTCATGGGCACGCCGAAAAGCAGCGAGCGCTTGGCCTGCTCGGCCAGCTGGCCACTCTGCGCGTGGCGCCGGCGGAAAGTGGCGCGTTCGCGTTCCATGAGGCCCGCAATGCGGGCTCGGTCGATTGGCTTCATCGGCAGGATTATGCAATTCTTCGCGGCATCGCGCGGGAGTTCTCATGAAATCATTCTTGTCACGCCGTTCCTTCATCGCCGGCAGCACGGCGGCGGCAATTGGTTTGACACTGTATCGGTCAGCACTTGCGGGCGAGGCCAATCCGTATCGGGACGCGATCGTCATCGACGGGTTGGGTGGGCTGGGAAATTCCGGGTCCGATGGGCCATTGGCGGATGCTTACATCAAGGACATACGGGACTCGGGCGTCACCTGTCTGCACATGACCATATTGCCGGTCGGCACCACGCCGCCGGATGCGGCATTCGCGCGCGCGGTGCTGGGAGTCGGCGAAATCGAGCGCGAGATCGATCGTCATCCCGATGCACTTTGCCGCGTGCGCACGGTTGCCGATATCGTTGCCGCAAAGAGCACCGGTCGCCTTGGCCTCATCTATGGATTCCAGGACGGCGTGGCGTTCGAGACCGATCTGTCGCGGCTCGAGGAGTTCCATCGCCTGGGCATCCGCATCGTCCAGCCCACCTATAACCGGCGCAACCTGCTGGGCGACGGCTGCCTCGAACCGGCCAACGCCGGGCTGAGCAAGGCCGGTGTCGAAGCCATCGAGCGCATGAACGAGCTGGGTATCCTGGTGGATCTCAGCCATTGCGGCCGCCAGACCGCAGCCGACGCGATCCGTCATTCGAAGAAGCCGGTCGCTTTCACGCATACGGGGAGCGCCGCGCTTGCCGATCATCCGCGTAATCGCACCGACGCCGAGTTGCGCGCGGTCGCGGACCAGGGCGGGGTGTCGGGCATTTATTTCATGCCCTTCCTGAGCGCAGGACGACAGCCGACCGCGGCCGACGTCATCCGCCATCTCGAACACATGGTCGAAGTCTGCGGCGAGGACCATGTGTCGATCGGCACGGACGGCGGCTTATCCGCCGAGGTCGTCGATCAGGCCTTCAAGGACAACCATATCCGGTTTGTTCGCCAGCGGCGCGCGGCCGGCATTTCGGCACCTGCAGAAACCGAGGAAGGGTATCTGTTCGCTGCCGAACTCAATACGCCGCGCCGGCTTGAAACGCTTGCCGAAATGCTGGTGTCAAAGGGGCACAGTTCCACCCGGGTCGAGAAAATCCTGGGCAAGAACCTGCTCCGTGTGCTGTCGGAAACCTGGAAGACGTGATGCCGAGAACGGGTGCCTTGATCATGATGTTGACGTTAGCCAGTCCGGTATTCGCCGCCCAGGATCCCCATTCCTATGCCGAACCGGAGCGATTCCTGGTCCGGCATGTCGCACTCGATCTCCATGCGGATTTCGAGGCGCACCGGTTGGACGGTACGGCCGAGTTGACGGTCGAGCGTCTCGACCCTTATGCGAAAGAGCTGTACCTGGACACGCGCGATCTCGAGATCCGATCCGTGCATTTGCTCGATAAAGCAGGGCAGTCGCAGGTGCTGGCCTTCCAGATCGACGCACCCGACGAGATCCTCGGTAGCCGTTTGCGGATCCAGTTTTCGGAATGTTGTGCGGCACCTGACCTGATGCGCATTCGCATCGACTATCGCACTTCGGCCGAGGCGAGCGCGCTGCAGTGGCTGGAGCCTGCCCAGACCTCCGGGCCACATCCGTACATGTACAGCCAAGGGCAGGCGATCCACGGCCGAAGCTGGATCCCGATGCAGGATTCGCCGGGCGTGCGCGTTACTTACTCGGCCCGCGTCCGCACGCCGCCGGAGCTGGTCGCCGTGATGAGCGCCGCGCGTGTCGTCGATGCCGCGGCTAAACCGGGCGAATACCGCTTCGAGATGAAGCAGCCGATCCCCGCGTATCTGATCGCACTTGCCATCGGTGATCTCGAGTTTCGCAGCCTGGGCGAGCGCGTCGGTGTCTGGACTGAGCCCTCGCGACTGGACGCGGCCGCGCAGGAGTTCGCGGACCTTCCGCGCATGCTCGAGATGGGCGAGCAGATGGCCGGGCCCTATCGGTGGGAACGCTACGATCTCCTGATCATGCCGCACAGCTTTGCCTACGGCGGCATGGAGAATCCTCGGCTCTCGTTCATCTCGCCTTCCATCGTCGCGGGCGATCGCAGCCTAGTCTCCACGATCGTGCATGAGCTGGCGCATTCCTGGTCCGGCAATCTCGTGACGAACGCGACCTGGGATGATTTCTGGCTCAACGAGGGTTTCACGACCTATCTGGAACGCCGGCAGATGGAGGTGCTGTACGGCGAGCGCCGCGCGCGCATGGAGGATGCGATCGGCTATGAATTCCTGTCCGAGGCGATTGCGGACGCGAAGGCCGCCGGCCTCCCGAAGGATGCGTCGCTGAAACTCGATCTCGCGGGAAGGAATCCGGACGAAGGCACGACCGACGTGGCCTACGAGAAGGGCCGCTGGTTCCTCGGGTATCTCGAGTCGCGCTTCGGGCGAGCGGCCTTCGATGCATTCCTGCGCGAGTATTTCGACGCGCACGCTTTCCAGAGCACGGACACGGAGCGATTCCGCAGCTATCTGATCGCGCGGCTGGAGCGCCCGGGTTCGCCGTTGATCCCGGTCGCCGAACTGGACGAGTGGTTCTATGGCGTCGGCATGCCGGCTACGACGCCGCCGATACCGAGTGGTGTATTCGACGCGGTCGACCATGCTGCGGCGGAATGGCGCGCCGGGCGACTGCCGGCAGCGAAGCTGCCGGTCCAGGAATGGGTGCCGCAGGAATGGGTGCGTTTCCTCGAAGGGCAGCCTGACGACCTTGCCGATGCAAAGCTCGCGGAACTCAGGTCCCACTTCAAGCTAGGCCCCGTCGGCAATGCCGAAATTTCACGAAGCTGGCTCGCGCTGGTCGTGCGATCCGCTTTTGAACCGGCCTACGGCGACCTCGAGCGCTTCCTGTTGAGCACTGGCCGGCACAAGCTGGTCGTCGGGGTATATCGCGACCTGGCGCGCAGCGAATCAGGATTGACGCTGGGCCGCCAGATCTATGCCAAGGCCAGGCCCGGTTACCACGCGACCATCCGCGAGGCCGTCGAGCGGGTGCTATTGCTTTAGCGTAGAGCGAACTTGTGGCAAATTTGGGGATCAATAGTAAGGGGCCAAGCGGATTCGGCTAACGAATGGCATAAGGATAATCAACATGCTTTGGACCATCGCTGTCATCTTGGGTGTGCTCTGGCTTCTGGGCCTGGTAACGTCCTACACGCTGGGAGGATTCATTCACGTCCTCCTGGTCATCGCGATCATCGTGATCGTGATCAATCTCATCCAGGGTAGACGCCCATAGCGTCCTACACCTTCGTCAGTCGAATCTGACAAAAGGCGAGCGGCGGATCATGTCCCGGTTTTCGACGGGGCGTGTCCGCCTCGCTTTGCCTGATAGCGCCGCATCAACGGCGTGACCGAAATGCCGTGGATCACGATGGATGACGCTATCACCCACAACGTGATGGATATCAGTTCCATGGCTATGTCGGGCTCCATGCCCATGCCGATCGCGAACATCAGGTAGTACAGCGACCCGATACCGCGTATCCCGAACCAGGAAAGCAGCGCGACCTTCGTCTTTGGGATGCCGATGCCCGCGAGACCGACCACCACGGCAACCGGCCGGACCACCACGAACAGTACCGGTACGAACCACAGGTGGCGGGGGTCGAGGAACTCGGGCGCAAGCATGATGCCGATGACCAGCACGAGCACGACTTCGAGGATGCGTTCGAGTTGCTCATTGAAGGTCAGGACAGTCTCTGTCAGATGCAATGGCGCGGTCTTCGGGTGAGTCTCGCGATCGCCTTTTGTCGGCGCCGCCTGCTTCGCGCTGGCCCCGATTTCGGTTTCGCTGCGCTCGATCATCCGTAGTGCGAGCCCGGCCGCAAACACCGCGAGAAATCCATAGGTGTGAGCCACGAGCGCCGCCCCGTAGGAAACGCCGATGAGTCCCAGCGTGAGGAACTCCTCGCGGCCAAGCCCGGCCTTGTGCGTGCGGCGCAGGTACAGTACGGCGCGCGCAACGCCAATGCCGGCCAGCGTACCGATTGCCAGGCCACCCCCGATTGCCCAGAGCACGTCTACGGCAAACCAGCGCCAGCCATCGTCGCCCAGTTCATGCAGGCCGAGCAGGCCGACGCCGAGCATCACAAATGGAAAAGCCGCGCCGTCGTTCATGCCCGCCTCGCCGGTCAGATTGAACCGGAGCCGGTCCTGATCGGTTGCGCTCTCGAGCTGCACGTCGGATGCCAGCACCGGATCGGTCGGCGCCAGAATTGCACCGAGCAGTACCGCGGCTCCGAGAGACAACCCCAAGCCGAACACGCCGATCAGCGCGATCAGTCCGACGGTCAGGGCCATAGAGCCGAACGCAAGCCGGACGGGGACCTTCCACTTCCCGTCCTGGAATGGCGCGCGCAGTTTCAGGCCGGCAGTGAACAGCGAGACGATGACGACGAGCTCCGCCGCCCACTCGAGCAACCGGGCGTCCTCGAGCGGATGGATGGCAGCGACGCCGATGCCGATCGGGCCGATGACGATGCCGGCAAACAGATAAACCATCGTGGTCGTCAAGGGCCACTGCTTGACTGCCGACGCCATGAAGGCAATCAGCACCAGGAGCGTTCCGAAGAACAGATACCAGAGTTCCAGGCTCATGGGTTGCGATCACATCTGTCGAAAGTGATGGAGATAGTTTCGACTGACGGGCAGCACTTCGTCACGGCCCTTGAGGTGGATCTGCGCGGTTTCGTTCGCACCGCGCGTGACATGGCTAATCGCGCGCAGATTGACAACGACGGAGCGGTGCACCTGCGCGAACTGGGTGGCGTCCAGTTGCGCGGCGAGTTCCCTGAGGGGTGTGCGTATCACAGCTTCACCGGCCTTGTTGCCATCGCCGCGCCAGGCGATCAGCGTGTATTTTTCGTCGGAGCGCAGGAAATCGATCTCGTCCACGGGAATCATACGCAGCATCGGGCCTACGGATGCGCGAATCCAGCGCAACGGGGCAGGGGCGGCTTTCCGGAGCAGCCGGGATGCGAGCTGTTCCAGCAGCGCCTCCACTTCCGGCAGCGGCAGGGCAGCGCGCAGGCGTTCCTGGAGCCGGGCAACCGTATCGGCCAGGCGCGCGGGCTCGACGGGTTTGACGAGATAATCGAGCGCTCCCTGCTCGAAGGCCTGAACCGCGTACTTGTCGTAAGCGGTGACAAAGACCAGGTGCGCGCGGCGGCCGATCAGGCCTGCGGCTTCCACTCCCGATAATCCGGGCATGTGAACGTCGAGAAAACAGATGTCGGGCTGCTTTGCTTCGAACTGCTCGACTGCCTCGCGGCCATTGCGCGCCTGTGCCACGACCTCGAGCTCGGGCCAGATCTGCCCCAGCAGGCGCGCCAGTGAGCGACGCAACAGCGGTTCATCGTCGGCAATCAGCGCGGTCGGCCGACCACCGCTCATGCGGCGGCCCGCTGCGCCGGGAAAAATACTTCGGCGCATAGGCCATGCGGCTCGTTCGCCATGAGCCGCATGTGGGCGTCGCTGCCGAATGTCAGCTGCAGGCGCTCTCGCAGGGTGGACAGGCCGGTGCCAAGACCATTGCCCTCGTTGCGCATGCCGACCCCCGTGTCGATGACCTGCGCCCGGACGCGGCCATCCTGCAGGCGCACGTGCACGTGAATGCGGCCGCCTTCCTCGCTGGGATCCACGCCGTGACGAACCGCATTCTCGACCAGTGTCATCAGCGTCATCGGCGGGCAACGGAGGTCGAGCGCCGCCTCGTCGGCTTCGATCGTGAACTGGAGCCGGTCGGGCATGCGCATGTGCATCAGCTCGAGGTATGCGCGGACGAGTTCGATCTCGTGGCCGACCGTGGTCACCGGATCCTGCAGCCTGGGCACGGCGGCGCGCAGGTACGCGATCAGGCTGTTCAGCAGCCGAGAGGCCTGCGGCGATCCCGAATCGACGAGCTCGCGCACGTTTGCCAGTGTGTTGAACAGGAAGTGCGGCTGCACCTGGGCCTGCAGCAGGCGCAGGCGGGCGTCGGTCGCCTTGCGTTCGAGTTCGCCCCGCTCGCGCTCGAAGGAGATGGCCTGGTTTCTCACCACGCTATCGCGCTGGCGCAGCAGTGCCGACATCGCAAACCAGGGCGCGAACAGGATGCCGGTGCCCGTCAGCAGTGAGTAGCCGCCCATGCGATCGGAGTCCATGTAGAAGGGCGGGGCACCGGACCTGGTCGTGACGAAGTAGATCACCATGACGATCAGGGGCACGGAGACGGCGACAGCCACGACCTGGAGTGCCCAGCGCGCGAGCCAGCGCGGCAGCCGACGCGGCCAGCGCTCGAGGGTGCCGAATACAACCATCAGCGCGAGGCCGATCAGCGAGCACCGGAACCACAGGCTGCCATAGGAGGACTGCCACGGAACGCTCAACGGCAGGCTCCACAGAAAGCACGCGAACAGCGTGGACAGCACTCGCCGCCGCGCAAAGAGGCGTGCGAGGCCGCGCGGCTCGACGGCTGGAGTGGCGGCATTCATGACCTGTCGATAGTAGCAATCTTCGCTGCGCGCCGAGTTTGCGCGCGCGCGGTTTTCGCGGGTTTCTCCCCATCGGGCCGCGCCAGACGCGGTTCGGTCGCCCGGCGCCGTCGTCCGTCGCATGCGCTGTCGCGCGCGCGCCGGTCCCGTCAGAGTGTGCCGCCGACACATCCGGGACAGGTTCATGCCGATCGACGCAATTGACACATCACAACGAAACGCCGCTCGCGTAGCCGGGCTTACCTACCTGATAGCGATGGGGAGTGCCGTAGCCGGATTCATGATCCGCGCCGCTCTGATGGTCCCCGGGGACGCAGCGGAGACCGCACGCCTTGTCGCGGAAGCGCCGGGGCTGTTTCGCCTCAGCCTGCTCAGCGACCTCGTCACCTGCATTACGGACATTGTCCTGATTGTCGCCATCTATGTCGTGCTCCGGCCCGTGAACAGGAATCTCGCGCAAGTTGCCGCGTTCTGGCGATTGATGGAAACCGCCGTGCTGGTCGTCGCGATGCTGAACGGGTTTGCCATTCTGCGTGTGCTGAGCGGTGCGGACTTTCTGGATGCATTCGAGATGGACGCGCTCGCGGCCATGTCGCGGTTGTCGCTGCTGGCCTACGGCGATGCGTACAAGGTCGCCTTTGTATTCCTCGGCCTGGGATCGACGCTGTTCAGCTACCTGTGGCTCAAGGCCCGGTACATACCCCGGGCGCTCGCCATCCTCGGCATTGTCTCCTCGCTTTTGCTCGCGGCATGCAATCTGGCATTCATCGCCTCGCCCGCACTGGTGCAGGTCATCGGACCCGCCTATATGGCGCCCATGGGGGTATTCGAAATCGGGATGGGTTTCTGGCTCCTGTT
>JALYJS010000448.1 GCA_030799345.1 Pseudomonadota bacterium
GCGGGCGAATTCGAGCTCTATACCGAGCTCGCCGCGGCAGAAGGAAAATTCGAGGGGTACGCCAAGCCGATCATGCGCAAAGTGGACATCTACAGCAGCGAGGAAGAAGAAGGCAATCCGCTCCGTCGCGTGTGGGAGGGCCTGGTCGACTTCGCGGCCGAGATCGTGGAGGAAGACGATACCGGCCAGATCGCGGCTCGTATCCCCTTCAGCGGCACGGTCAAGAATCCGGATGCCGCTATCTTCGAAACCATCGTCAGCGTGCTGCATAACGCATTCGTCAGCGCCTTCTCCCGCTCGCTCGAAGGCAGCGTGTCCTTGCGTGACGTAAAGAAGCGGCTGCGGAAGGTCGGCAAGGATCCCGAGAAACGCGATCGCGACGACTGAGCGGTCAGCAACCTCCACGCCCGGGTTATCATCGCCGGCATGAATCCCGCACGCGCTGCGTTCGATCGCGCGCTTACATTTTTGCGCGCCGGCGACGGCGTCATGGCCGAGCAGCTCTGCCGCGGGGCGCTCGCCGATTTCCCTGACGAGCCTAATCTGATGTCGCTTCTGGGCGCCGCGCTCAATCGCCAAGGCCGCGGACAGGAAGCGGAGCCGCTGCTGCGCCGGGCGCTCGAAGACGAGCCGGGATATGCCAAGGGCGAGGAGGAACTCGGCCGCAGCCTGCTGTTGCAAGGACGATTCGACGAGGCCATCGAACGGTTGCGCAAGGCGCTCGAGCTCGATTCGAAACTGCAGTCTGCGCAGCTGACGCTGGTGCACGCCTTGACTGAGTCCGGCCGCGCGGACCAGGCGGATGAGATGATGCAGGCGTTCCTGCGCTCCGACCCGGCACGTCAGCAGATTTCACGGGCGGCGGACCACCACCGGGCGGGCCGCCTGCAGGAAGCCGAAGCGATCTATCGCGAGCTACTGCGCCGCGACCCGCGCAATCTCGAGGCATTGCGGCTGCTGGCGCTGATCGCAATGAACGCCGAACAATACGGCCAGGCCGAGCAGTTACTGAAGCGGGCGGTCGAGATCGCGCCCGATTTCCTTGCGGCCTGGGTCGACCTGAGCCGGGCCCAGCTCGAGCGTCAGGATCTGCCGGCCGCGCAGGCCAGCATCGAGCGCGCTGCCGAGCTCAGCCCGCATTCCGGCAATGTCCGGATCCATGTCGCCAACGTCCAGGCACGATCGGGACTGCACGACCAGGCCATCGAGACCTATCGCCGGGCGATCGAGCTCAATCCTGAACTGCCGGCGGGGTATCTGGGAATCGGCAATGTCCTGAAGACGGTCGGCCGGCAGGCAGAGGCCATCGACGCCTACCGGCGCGCCACCGTGCTGCGCCCCGAATCGAGCGAAGCCTGGTGGAGCCTCTCGAACCTGAAGACATTCCGGTTTGAAGACTCGGAAATCGAAGCCATGACCCGGCAACTCGAAGCGCCGGCACTGACCGACGAGTCCCGTGTGCAGTTCAGTTTCGCACTGGCCAAGGCGTCGGAGGATCGCGGCGACTATGCGCGCGCGTTTGAACTTTACGGTGGTGGCAATCGCACGCGGCGCGCAATGGAGAACTACGATCCGGTACAGACAGAAGTGATCAACGACCGCATCATGAAAGTATTCGATGCCGAGTTCCTCGCGCGATGCACGGGACGCGGACATCCGGATCGCGCGCCGATCTTCGTCGTCGGCCTGCCTCGATCCGGCTCCACGCTGATCGAGCAGATTCTTGCCAGTCATTCCGAGGTTGACGCGACCCACGAATTGCCCGAGGTTGGACGCCTGATCCAGCGGATGAATCGCGACCGCAAGGATCGGGTCGTCTACCCCGAGGCCGTGCGCGATTTCAACGATGAAGCCTGGGCTGCGTTCGGCCGGTCCTACATCGAACAGACGCGCCAATACCGCCGTGATGCGCCCCGCTTCATCGACAAGAATCCGAACAACTTTGCGAACATCGGACTGCTCAGCCTGGCGTTGCCCAATGCGCGGTTCATCAACACCCGCCGTCATCCGCTCGACACCTGCCTGTCCTGCTACAAGCAGTTGTTCGCGCGTGGACAGCCGTTTACCTACGACCTGCTGGAACTAGGCGAGTATTACCTGCAGTACGTCCGGATGATGAAGCACTGGCATTCCGTGTTGCCCGGCCGCGTGCTCGACTTGCAGTACGAATCCGTCGTGGCCGACCAGGAAGCTGAGACTCGCCGGCTGCTGGAATTTTGCGGGCTGCCGTGGGAGGACGCGTGCCTGCGCTATTATGAAACGGAGCGCGCGATCCGTACGGCGAGTTCCGAACAGGTGCGTCGCCCCATTTACACGGACTCCGTCGGCCTGTGGCGGAATTACCAGCAGGAACTCGTGGAGCTGATCGAGATTCTGCAGCCGGTTTTGCCGCGGGGTGGCGGCGAAGCGGGCATTGCACTATCCTCGGATTGACGGGGAATCGCTGAAGGGGGCAAGCATGACTGTGCGGATCAAGAACAACGAGCCGGTCAACAAGGTCGCCTACGCGGTATCGATCGCGCTGGCAGGCGGTTACGCACCCGGCGCCGTTGCGCAGACACCGACGGTCGGTCTCGAGCAGATTGTCGTCACGGCGCGCAAACGCGAAGAAACCCTGATCGATGTTCCCCAGGAAATACAGGCGATCGGCCAGCAACAGCTCGAGCGGGCCAACCTGAACAATCTCGACGACATCACGCGGTTTGTTCCCAGCCTGAGTTTCAATGCCATCACGCCCGGCCGCGGCGCGATCTATTTCCGCGGCGTGGCCGACGATTCGTCGTCATTCATTGCCGACGCCTCGTCAGCGATCTACCTCGATGAGCAGCCGCTGACCCAGAGTTCGCTGCAGCCCGAGATCCGGCTGGTCGACATCGAGCGCATCGAGGCGCTGCCCGGGCCGCAGGGCACGCTCTACGGTTCGAGCTCGCAGGCCGGCACGCTGCGCTACATCACGAACAAGCCCGATCCCAACGCTTTCGAGTCGTCGGTCAGCGTGGACGCGAATTCAGTCGAAGATGGTGACATCGGATACGACGTGAGCGCCGTGCTGAACCTGCCGGTGACCGACGATATCGCGGTCCGGCTGGTCGGTTTCACGGCGCGCGATGCCGGCTTCATCGACAACGTGCTCGGCACCAGTCTCGGCGGCACATTCGACAACGCGGACGCCGTCGACAAGGACATCAACGCCATTGACTACGCGGGCGGACGCGCCGCGCTGCGCTGGCTGCCCAATGACGACTGGACGGTCGATGCCGGAGTCGTGTTCCAGAAAATGGACGCGAACAGCTATTCGGAAGACAACGTCCTGCGCTCTGGCCGCGAACTCGCGGTGGTGCGATTCCTCGATGAGAGCCGCAGCGACAAATGGGCGCAGCTCTCGCTGACTTTGCAGGGCGACCTGGGCTGGGGCGAGTTCACCTCCGCCACCAGCTATTTCACACGCGAGATCAAGTACCACCAGGACAATACCGATTACACCTTCTATCTGAGCAACGCTTTTGGAGCCTACTACGCCAACTACGACCTGGGCCCGGACCCGCGCGGA
>JALYJS010000452.1 GCA_030799345.1 Pseudomonadota bacterium
GCGTGGACGACGTGATGAACATCTCCGGCCACCGCATCGGTACGGCCGAGGTCGAGAGCGCGCTGGTTGCGCACCCGAAAGTTGCCGAGGCCGCCGTCGTCGGCTGCCCGCACGAGGTCAAGGGCCAAGGCATCTACGCCTACGTCACGCTGAAAAGCGGTGAAGAGCCGACCGATGAGCTCCGCGGAGAACTCGCGCAGTGGGTGCGCCGCGAGATCGGACCCATAGCGACGCCGGATTTCGTCCAGTGGGCGCCAGGCCTGCCGAAGACGCGCTCCGGCAAGATCATGCGCCGGATCCTGCGCAAGATCGCGGCGGAGGAGCACGAGCAACTAGGGGATACGTCGACGCTCGCGGATCCCGCGGTGGTCAGCGATCTCGTCGCGAATCGCCGGGGATCCGCCCGATGATGCGCGTCGCCACCGCCATCCTCGCTTACTCGCTCGCGGGCAGCGCGGCGGCCGATCGGGTCTCCATCGGCACCTGGAACATGGAATGGATGATGACGCCCGCGACCTTCGACGCGCTGGCATCGCGCTGTGCCGGCGGCGACCGTCGGGTGGGCGGCAGCGAGCGTGCGATTCCCTGCAACCTGGTGCCGGCGTCCCGGTGGAGCGAGGAAGACCTCGCGCGCCTGCGCGGATTTGCCGCGACGCTGGCGGTCGATGTAATCGCGCTGCAGGAAACGGATGGTGTCGAGGCCGCCTCGCAGGTTTTCCCGGACCGCGCCTTCTGCTTCACGAAGCGCCGGCACGTGCAGAACGTCGGCTTTGCGATCCGGCGCGGCATTCCATTTCGCTGCAATGCCGATTACCGCGCGCTCGGCCTGCCCGGCAACGACGTGCGCTGGGGCGCCGACCTGACGCTCTATCCGGGAACACCGCGCGAGATGCGCCTGCTCTCCGTGCACCTGAAGTCCGCCTGCAACCGCGACCCGCTGACGTATGCGCGGCCGGCCTGCGAAATTCTCCAGCAGCAGGTGCCCGTCCTCGAGGCCTGGATCGACCGGCGCGCGAAGAACGACGACGCCTTCGCGGTAATCGGCGATTTCAACCGGCGCTTCGATCGCGAACGTGACGACGCCCGCGACGCAGAGGGCCGCATCGCGGCGATGTGGCCGGAGATCGACGACGGCGAACCGGCGGGGGCCGACCTGACCAACGCCGGTGCCGACCACGGCAAGATCAACTGCGGCCACGGCGCCAGCATGCCGGTCGATCATCTGGTGCTCGGGCGCCGACTGGCGCGCCGGATGGTTGGCGGTTCGTATCGCGTCTGGGACTATCCGACCGGCCAACGCTGGCCCGATCACTGCGTGATTTCGCTCGATCTCGAGCTGGAGGGCGGCAATGGCGTATGACAAGGACAATATCTTCGCGCGCATCGTCCGCGGTGAGATCCCCTGTCACAAGGTGTACGAGGATGCCGACACGCTCGCATTCATGGACATCATGCCGCAGGCCGAAGGGCATACGCTGGTGGTTCCGAAAGCGGCGGGCGAAGACATCTTCTCGACACCGCCCGCGTCGCTCGCTGCGGCAATCCAGGTGGCGCAGAAAGTCGCGGGCGCAGTGAAAACCGTTTTCTCCCCGCCCGGCATCATGATCGCGCAGCTGAACGGCGCGGCCGCCGGTCAGAGTGTGTTCCACCTGCATATCCATGTGATTCCGCGCTATGCCGGCAAGGATCTCGACATCCACGCCGCGGCACCGGGCGATCCGGCGCGGCTCGCCGAGCAGGCGGCGCGCCTGCGCGCCGCGCTCTGAAGGGACGCTCCATGCCCTCCAGCGACGCACGGTTCTACCAACGGGTGGTGGCGGTCGGCGGCATCGCCGTCGTCGTGATGCTGCTGTACCAGGTACTGGAGCCGTTCCTCGGGCCGATCGCCTGGGCGTTGTTCCTCGGTTTCCTGCTGCAGCCGCTGCACGCGCGCCTGACGCGAAGGCTGCGCGGCAGCGCATCGACCTCCGCATTCACCTTGACCATGATGGTGCTGGTGCTGATCCTCGGCCCGCTGACGGCGCTTGCGCTCGCATTCGCGCGCCAGG
>JALYJS010000459.1 GCA_030799345.1 Pseudomonadota bacterium
GCTGGGCGGAGGTCGCTGCGCTCGCAGCGGAATGCAGAGGCACGACGTCGCAGGTCGCGATTCCTCTCAATGCGAATCACGCCTACTGCGCTTTCCTGTCGGTCGGCATCAGCCTCGCCGGCGCGGAATTCTGGCCGGCCGGGGGTGATGTGCATCCGGAGGCCGCCGCCGAGGCGCTCCGGTTCCTGCACGACCTCGCGCCGCAGCTGCACGACAGCTCCCGCGTGGACGATCCCATCGGTATCTCGGACCGCATGGCGGACACCGACGAAATCCTCTACGTGCCATTGATGTTCGGTTATTCGAACTACGCGCGGGCTGGTTTCCGCAAGCACCGGCTGCGCTTCGGCAACGCGCCATCGGGCGCGGGCGGCGCCATCGGGTCAGTCCTCGGTGGCGTCGGTCTCGCGCTCTCCTCGCGCTCGCGCAAACCCGATGCGGCCGCTGATCTCGCGCGCGAGATCGCGTCGCCGGCAACGCAGTGCGGCGTGTACGTCCGTTCGGGCGGACAGCCCGGGCACGCCGCCGCATGGGGCTCGCCCGAGGCGAATGCGCTGACGGGCGGATTCTTCCGGTCGACGCGCCGGACGATGGACGAGGCATTCCTGCGTCCACGCGTGCCGGGTCATCGTGCATTCCAGCCGCAGGCGGGAGCCCTGGTGCACGCCTGCATCTGGACCGATGCGCTGCCGGTCAGCGAATGCCTGGCCGGCTACCGACGGCTGGTCGAAACCTTGCTGCAGGGGAACTGACATGACGGAGGCAGCGCCGAACACCGGGCCACTGCAGGGCATCCGTGTCCTGGATTTCACCGCGCTTCTGCAAGGCCCATTGGCGACGCAGGTGCTGGCAGATCTCGGCGCGGACGTCGTCAAGCTGGAGAAACAGGAAGGGGAGTGGATGCGGCAGTGGGGCATCTTTGCCGCGCGCACCCACGGCGAGACCGATGCCTTCCTCGCGTTCAATCGCAACAAGCGCAGCGTCGCGATTGACCTGCGCGATCCGGAGGACTTCGCGCGCGTGCTCGAACTCGCGGACGCCGCGGACGTCGTGGTCGAGAACTTCCGCCCCGGCGTGATGGATCGCCTGGGCCTCGGTTACGAAGCGCTGAAGCAGCGCAACCCGCGGCTGATCTACGCGGCGTCGTCGGGCTACGGCCGCACGGGACCCTATGTGAAGCGCCCCGGCCAGGATTATCTGGTACAGGCGCTGACCGGCGCGACCTGGCTGAGCGGCCGCCGCGACGATCCGCCGTTCGCAATGGCGCTCGCGATTGCGGACCAGTACACGGGAATGCACCTGGTGGTCGGAATCCTCGCGGCCCTGCAGCACCGGAACCGCACGGGCCAGGGTCAACGCATGGACGTGGACCTGATGTCCTGCATGCTGGCGCTGCAGCAGCAGGAACTCACCGTTTACCTCAATCACCACAACTCTTTCGAGCGCCCGCGCGAAAACCTCGGACACCCGGGGCTCACGGCGCCCTCCGGCATCTACGCAACGTCCGACGGCTACCTGATGCTCGCGATGATCCCCTGCCCGAAGCTCGGCGGCATCCTCGGCGTGGACTGGCTCAGCGAGTTCGACACGCTGGAGAAGATGTTCGAGGCGCGCGACGAGGTTTACGGCCTGCTGGCAGCGCATTTCCACACGCAGACGACTTCGCACTGGCTCGAGCTGCTGTCCGCGGGCGACGTCTGGTGTGCGCCGGTGCAGGACTACGCCCAGCTGGAGAAGGACCCGCAGGTCGCGCACAAGGGGATCTTCTGGGACATCCCCTATGCCGACACCGGCAAAACCTATCGCACCGTCGGCTCGCCATTCAGCTTCTCCGAGAGCCCCGTGTCGGTGCGCCGTGGCGCTCCGCGCGCCGGACAGCACACGCCGGAATTCCGCGCGCGCGAAATCTGGAAGGAGTAGCCCATGCGTGACATCTTTGCTCCGATCCGCGAAACGATCGCGATCCGCGTGCGCAATGAACACAAGCTGCCGATCGCAATCGTCGGCGCGGGCGAGATCGCTGACCTCGCGCATCTGCCGGCCTACAAGGAGCATGGGCTCGAGATTGCCGGTATCCTCGACCTCGACGCGGAGCGCGCGAAAGCCGTGGCCGCGCGGC
>JALYJS010000466.1 GCA_030799345.1 Pseudomonadota bacterium
AATCTGAAGATCCGAGCGGGCGCGCTGCTGCTATTTCTGGGCTTCGGGTGCGTCGCCCCCGCGCAATCGATGGAGTCCGGCTGGTACTTCATCGGTTTCGGCGGCGAGGCAAGCGCTTCTGGGCTTAGCCAGAACCAGACCGACGCGAATGTTCTCGCGATTTTCGACTCGATCGGCCTGGATGCCGTGATCAATTCCTCCACGATGGACGATTCCGATACCGGGTATGGCGTGGCAGGCGGCTACCAGCACAACGCCAACTTCGCCGTTGAATTCGCCTATGTCGACCTGGGTTCGGTGGAATACAACGCGTTCACGACGGTGTCGGACGGCGTCGAGGTAGCCGACGCCGAACTGGCGCTCGAGAGTAAGGCTGCAGGACCCGTATTGTCGGTGCTTGGCATCTGGCCGATCGGCGATCGGTTCTCCCTGTTCGGCCGAGTCGGCCTGTCATTCATGAACGCCGACGGTACCGCACGGATCACGATCGATGGCGCGACGGAACGCGCCCGCCAGACGTCGCAGAAGAGCGATCCGGTGTTCGGGGTCGGCGCGGAGTTCAGCCTGGGCAAACACGCCGCGATCCGCCTGGCCTGGGACCGCTACCTCGACGTGGGCACGGAAGACGTCACCGGCGACGTCGACACCGATCTCATCACACTGGGCTTTCGCGTCGGGATTGGCTGGTTACGCTGAGCGCCGAAACAAGGATCTCCGACTACTGCGCCGTGACGGTACCGCCGGAAACGAGGATAGCTGTCGCCTCTTGCAGAATTCCCGCGGCCCGATCGAAAGCCGCCGCCACTTCCGCTTCATGCGCCGGCACGGCATCGCGGTCATTCCGGTCCAGTGCGTCCCAGATGCGCGGCAGGTAAGCACTGCGATAGCTCGGCTGCGGCGCCACCAGCAGATGCCGGATGAATGGCCGGCCTCGTTGCCCGGTCGGTTCGACGAGGGCGCGCTCGACCTGCATCAGCCGTTCATTCACCGCGCGTGCGGCCGCCGGTGCAAGCGCCGCCTTCGCCAGCCGTTGTTCGAACTCCGCCGCCGCCAATTCCCAGCGCGCGGCCGCCGCGCGTGCCGTGTCGAGGCGCAGCGGCTTGGCAGTGCCCGCATGCGCCTCGGCGGCTTCGATGTAGCCGATCGCCGCACGCGCGTAATCCGAGTAGCGCATCGGCAGCACCTGAACCTCGACCAAGCGCCACGCGAGGACACTCCATAGCCGCGACAGTCCGACACCGATGTCGAAGCCGGGGTCGACCACGGTGCTTTGGCGGAAGTAGTTGTCGTACATCGAGTGATAGACGCCGTAAGGACCGTCGAAATACATGTCGATACAGGAGACGCCGAGATATTCCTGGAACGCCGTGTAATCGGTCGCGCCGACGATCGTCTCGACCTTCGGCACCCCGTTCACGAAGCGCGACGCCCAGGCCTCGTGGAGCGGCTTGTCCGACAGCGGATCGCGTACGGATTTCGTGACCTCGCGCAGGAACTCCGCGAGCGCAGGCGTCGCCCCACCGATGAATTCGCCGCCTTGCACGCCGGTATCCACGTTGATGTAGGTCACGGCGTTCTTACGCAGATCATCCGCATTGTCGAGCGCCCATTGCGTTGATCCGCCGAGCAATGGTTCCTCACCGTCCCAGACGGCAAAGACGATGGTGCGCCGTGGCCGGTGGCCTTGTTTCACGGCCTCGCCCATGGCACGCGCGACTTCGAGCAGTGCCGCCGTGCCGCTCGACGGATCCACGGCGCCATAGCTCCAGGCATCGAGGTGATTGCCGAGGATCACCAGCTTGTCGGGTTCCTCGCGCCCGCGGATCACGCCGATCACGCTCCGCAACTTCCCGACGCGTTCCTCGTTCTGCACGTCCATGTCGAGTGTGACCGGACCGGGACCGATGCGATACGTGAGCGGCAGCCCGCCTTGCCATTCCTTCGGCGCCTCGGGGCCGCCCATGTCCTTCAGGATCGCGGTGGCGTTGCGCGGATTGAGCGGCATCGACGGTATGCGCGGCAGCTGCTTGTCACGTTTCGGGCCCTCCACCCAGCGGCCATCCGCCTGCTGCTTCCAGTGGAAAGTGAAAGGCTCTCCCTGCCCGAGCCAGTCGTAAATGATCGCGCCCCATTGCGTGTTCGATTCCGGACCCCAGGGACCGTCCGGGTAAACCGTGCCGCGCAGAAAGCCGTCCTCGGCAGGATCGGAATAGATGATGGATCCCGCGGCGCCGCGCCGCTCCGCTTCGTACACTTTGTAACCGCGGTACGAGTACGGATTCGAATACCGCATCAGCACGATCTTGCCCTTGAGGTCGATGCCCATGCGATCCAGCAGCTGGAAATCTTCCGGGCTGCCACCATTCGCATACACCACCTCCGCGCGCACCTTTCCCGACGGCGCATAACCATGAAAAGCGATTTGCGTCGGATCGTCGTAGAGCCTCGAGTCCTTGTCGGCGGGGTGGGGGTCCTCGCGCAGGTTCAGGTTCTGTTCGGCTGGCCGGCGGATCGCGAGCGCCGCGGACTTTGGAAAGCTCAAGAGCGCCGGAAACTCGTGAAAGCTCACCTCGTCGAGACCATATTCACGAAAACGGTCGCGCACGTATTCCGCGAGCGCGTGATTGCGCTCCGTGCCCGCCATGTGCGGCTCTTCGGTGAGGTAGAGCAGGTGCCTGCCGTAGGAGTCCGCATTTGGCACGGCGGACAAAATCCGCTCTGCATCCGGGGCCGTGCCCGGCTCCGCTGCCACGGCCGGCGAGCCGCAGAAAAGAAGTAAGAAGAACGAAATGACAAGGTCATGAGTACGGGTCATGGAACAATGATATCGAAACCGGTAGATTGGTATTCATGGGGCGCAAAGTGCTGTCGCTACTGTTGGCGCTGATGGTCGCATCACCCGCGTTCACGGAGAGCGTCGAACCGGCTCCCGCAGCCGCAGAACTGACCCGGCTCCTCACATATTTCTTGGAGGGGGCCTCGCGCAATGATGTGGCGGTCCACGATCGCTTCTGGGCGGAGGACCTGATCTACACGCGCTCGGCCGGCGTGCGGATCGGAAAGGCCGAGATCCTGGAAAACGCGCGCTCCGGGCCGACCGCAACTCCGGAGGGACGGACGACTTACGCGGCCGAGGACATCCGCATCCAGCAATACGGCGATGCCGCCGTGATCGCCTTCCGCCTGGTGGGCACGACGGACAGCGGCGAGCAGGCTGAAATCGTGCATTACCTCAATACCGGCACTTTCGCGAAGCGAAACGGCGAATGGCGCGCCGTGGCCTGGCAGTCCACCCGCGTACCCTGATCCCCCCTGATACACTGATGGACTGACGACCCCCTCACCCCGAGGAGGCATGGGGATGCAAGACCTCGCCGAGTTCGACTCCGCGCGTATCCAGGAATCCATCAAGAATGCCGAATGGCTCTACCGCGCGATCGGGGAGTCCATCGACTACGGGATCTGGGTCTGCGACGCCACCGGCCGCAACCTCTACGCGAGCGAATCTTTCCTCCGGCTTGTAGGACTGACGCAGGAGCAGTGCTCCGGTTTGGGCTGGGGCGAAGTTCTTCACCCGGACGACCGCGAGCGGACCATCGAGGCCTGGAAGGATTGCGTACGCACCGGCAGCGACTGGGACATCGAGCACCGCTTTCGCGCGACCGACGGCAAATACCACTCCATTCTCGCCCGGGGCACGGCGGTTCGTTACCCGGACGGCCGCATCATCTGCTGGGCCGGCATCAATCTCGACATCAGCGGCCTGAAACACGCCGAGCAGGAACTCCGCGAAGCCGACCGGCGCAAGGACGAATTTCTCGCGACCCTGGCCCATGAACTGCGCAACCCCCTGGCGCCGATCCGGAACGCGGCCCGCGCCATCCGCCTGAAGGCCGCGACCGACCCGCAGCTCCAGCGCGCGCAGGAGATCATCGATCGCCAGGTGGACCACCTGAGCCGCCTGGTTGACGACCTGCTGGACATCTCCCGCATCACGCATGGCAAGATCGAACTGCAGCTCGATCTCGTGCCGCTGCACACGGTCGTGGAATACGCGATCGAGATGACCCGTCCACTCTTCGTCGCTCGCCGCCATGAACTGACCTTCGAACCCGCGGACCAGCCCATCTGGGTGCTCGGCGATCCCGCGCGGCTGTCCCAAAGCGTCGCAAACGTGCTCAACAACGCGGCAAAGTTCACCGAACCCGGCGGCCACATCGAGCTGCATGTCCGCCGCGAGGAAGCTCAGGCCGTTGTGAGCGTGCGCGATGACGGCGTCGGTATCACCGCGGAGCAGGTACCCCACGTCTTTGATCTTTTCATGCAGGGCGATCGTTCGCTCGACCGGGCCCAAGGCGGACTGGGCCTCGGTCTCTCGCTCGTGAAGCGCCTGGTTGAACTGCACGGCGGCACGGTCGAGGTGCAGAGCGAAGGCGCGGGGAGGGGCAGCAAGTTCAGTCTGCGGTTCCCCGTGGCGCTTGCGCCGGCTGCGAGCGAGGCGACGTCCCCGGTCGTGAGGACCGATAGCCAACCACGCCGCGTGCTGGTCGTAGATGATAACCGCGACGCCGCGGACAGCATCGCCGACCTGCTGCGGCTCGAACGTCATACGGTCCAGACCGCGTACAGCGGCGCCGCCGCGCTCGGTGTTGCGCGCGTGTTCAAGCCGGACGTCGTGTTTCTGGACATCGGCCTGCCCGGCATGGACGGCTACGAGATCGCGCGCCGGCTGCGTACCTTCCCGGAAACGGCCGGAGCCCGGCTGATTGCTTTGACGGGCTATGGCCAGGCTGGCGACCGCGAGCGTTCCCGAGCGGCCGGCTTCGACACCCATGTGGTCAAGCCGGTTGATCCGCTGGCGCTGCCGCCGCTGGTCGCCGGCCATGACATTACCCACCGCAGGACAGAAACCTGAGCCAGCGAATTCGCGTGTTCGCCAGGTGGGCGCGCCTGCTGCTCGGCGTCGGCGCGCTTGCAGTCGCAACCGCCGCCCCGGCGCAGGAGGCGGCGAGCCTGGAATATCAGGTGAAAGCCGTGTTCCTGCTGCGGATCGCGCAGTTCACGGAGTGGCCTGCCGACTCAGAGCAACTGGCTCAGCCCTTCGTCATCGGCGTGCTCGGCCAGGATCCTTTCGGTTCGATTCTCGAGCAGGCGGTCGCAGGCGAGCGCATCTCGGGCCGGCCGATCGTCGTCCGGCGGTATGTGGGACTGGCGGAACTCGCGCCCTGTGACCTGCTGTTCGTGGCGGCCTCTCATCAGCACGCCACGGCGCAGGTACTATCGCGCCTGAAAGGCACGCAGACCCTGACCGTCGCCGATTTCGCCGGATTCGTTGGACGCGGCGGTGCGGTCGAACTGTTCCTGGACCAGGACCGCGTGCGCTTCCGCATCGATCGCGACGCCGCGCAGAGAGCGGGCGTCGTATTGCGGTCGCAGCTCCTGCGCGCTGCCGCGTCGGTCGAGGAAACCTGAGCATGAAGTTCGGGCACTTGCCGCTGGCCCGCAAGCTCATCTTCGCGTTGATGTTCACGGCCGGCGTCGCGCTGATCCTGGCCGCAGCGGCTTTCACGGCTTACGAGGTCTACGACTTCAGGCAGCACGCGGTGCAGAAACTGCGTGCACTCGGCGGGGTCACGGCGGCCAACAGCGTCGGCGCGCTCGCTTTCATTGATCCGCTCGATGCGCAGCAGACGCTGGGCGCATTGCGGGCGGAGCAGCAGGTTATGGCGGCGGCACTCTACGATAGCGCGGGCCGGGTGTTTGCGACCTATCCGGCGGACATCGATCGCGCCTTGCTGCCGCCGGGCCCCGGCGTGGCGGGACACCGGTTCGGGCCGCGGCGTCTGGAGTCCTTCACGCCCGTACGTCAGGACGGCTCCGATCTCGGCACACTGTTCCTGCGCCTCGATACCAGTGCGCTCAACCAGAATCTCATGCTCTTCATGGTGATCACGGCTGCGCTGCTGGCGATCGCCCTGGTCATCGCCTTAATTCTCGCCCGGCGCATGCAGCAGCTGATCTCGTCGCCGATCCTCGCGCTCAGCGACACGGCCCGCGCCGTATCGGAGCGGCAGGATTATTCGGTCCGGGCGGCGCGCGCCGAGCAGCACGAGATCCAGGTGATGAACGAAGCGTTCAACCAGATGCTGGAGCGCATCGAGGAAACGCAGGGGCGCCTCGAGGCGCAGCTCGGGCGACTTGACCTGCTGCAACGCACGACGCGCGCGATCGGCGAGCGCCAGGATCTGCCGAGCATCCTGCAGGTCATCGTCGGCCGCCTGGAAAGCGAGTTCCCCGTCGA
>JALYJS010000435.1 GCA_030799345.1 Pseudomonadota bacterium
CAGCCTGACCGAGGTTGAGGTCGGCTGGAAGCACGCGCTGACGTGGAGCCTGGAGGGCGGTTACCTGCTGTCGGGCGGCATCAGGTTAAGCTCTCCCGGCGGATAATCCTCCGATCCCGGCGCCAACGTCTTCACGTAAGCAACCAGTGCGGCGATCTCCGCATCCGTGAAAGCCGAGCTCCAGGCCGGCATCTGCTCGGAGAGGCCCAGCGCATGGCCGCCATGCTTGACGACGAGTTCCCAGTCGAGCGCCGGCTCGCGGCTGTTGAACAGCGGATCGGTGAAATCCGCAGGCGGCGCCTCGAGCGCCTGCACCACCGGATTGCCCGGATCCGGACTTCCCCCGCTGCCATGACAGGAGGCACAGGTCGTTTCGAACAGCCGGCGCCCGGTCTCTATATCGCCCGACGCGCTCGCAGCCGCGCTCACGCACAGCAATGCGACCGCCAGGAGCGAAGTACGCAGGCAACGCACCGGCATGAGCATCATGTCAGTCCAGTTTCTTCAGGTATTCGGCCGCGGTCGTGGCCTCCACATTCGTGTCCGTGTGTTCGGTGATCAGCCGGCGGAAGTTGACGAAGAACTTCGCGCCCTGCGGGATGCCGAGCTTCTTGAACGCCACGTCCAGCTTTTCGCTCTCCTCGTCCGTGTGATTCGCGGGCTGCAGGATCAGGAAGTCCCACGACGCTCCACCCTGATGCACGAACAGCTGCCGCGGCGGCAGACCCGCCTCCGCGTTCGCCCGGTCATAGAGCGCGATCTCGCGCAGGAACTCCGCATGCTTGCCTGGTGCGACGCGGTAGATCTCGACCACCATGTCTTTCGATTCTGCGAACGCGGGTGCATTCGCAAACAGGCTCGCAACCAGGGCGAGGACCATCGAAAACTTGCGCATGTCACTACTCCTTGGGGCCGAGCTGCCAGAACCACTGTGGCGGCAACGGGCGATTGCGTGGCCAGACTTCATCGAGTGTGTCGCCGTCATACAGCCGGCCGTTTTTCATGACCTGGCGGATGGACTTCGTGTTGCGGATATCTTCGAGCGGATTCTTCGCGAGGATGACGAGGTCCGCGTACTTGCGCGGCTCGATCGTGCCGAGCTCGCCGGCGCGGCCGATGATCTCGCTGCCATGCACCGTCGCCGCGCGCAACACGTCGTGCGGCGCCACATCGCCCGCCGCCAGCGCCCACATTTCCCAGTGGAACGCAGGACCCTGAAACTCTGCATGGCTGCCGATGCCGACGCGTCCGCCGGCACGCAGTAGCCGGCCGGCGCTCTCGGCCTGCCCGAAGCCAGTGCGCCACTGATCGGGGCGCACCCACTGCAACGGACTGCTGCGCGCATCGATCACCGAGTGCGGCATGAAGCGGCGTACCTTCGGATCCTCATGCGGCGCCTGCTCGACCAGGTAGGAATTCTTGGTCGGCGAAGGCCAGCCTGACGAACCCAGCAGGGTCGGCGTATAGCCGATGCGCGTCTCGACGAACAATCGCACCACGTCGTCGTAGAGCTTGCCGGCGGGCATCGCGTGCTCATTGCCATGAAACCCGTCGATGGCATGGGTGAGGTCGAGCTTCAGATCGTCGTTGCCTTCGGTGGTCGGCAGCAGGCCATGCGCCAGCGCCGCGGCGACGACCCACTGCCGCTGCTGCCGGTTGCCGATCAGGTAGGACTTCACGTTCGGCGTCCGGTAAAAGTCGCGGTGACGTTGCATCAGCAGGTCCGCGTCCTCGCGCGAGCGGACGCGATTGTTCGCGAACATGCCCTGCCCGACCGAGAAGGCACGCGGGCCGATAATGTGGCCGGCCTCGGCCAGGTCCTGGTAGGCAAACATGTCCTGGTCCATCGCCTGCACGTCGAGCCCCGACGTCACGCCATACGCGAGACTGATCAGGAAGCTCCAGTTCTGCCGGTCCAGCACGTCGTGCCGGATCTCGTACCAGTGCGCGTGCGTGTCGATGAACCCCGGCACGATGAACTGTCCGCTGACGTCGATCGTCTCCGTGGCATCCGCGGGAATGTCGGCGCTGCCGCGCGGCCCGACCGCGGCGATGCGGTCGTCCTCGATCAGCAGGTCCGCATCCGCGATGACTTCGTCGCCGCGCATCGTGATGACCGTGGCGCCGCGTAACAGCAGGCGGCCCTGCGGCGTGTCGCGCGGGACCTCGATACGCATCGCGAACTGCTCCGTTTCTCCCGCCTGCCCCGCCGGGTCGAAGGAGCGGCGAAAGAACGTCGAGCCGACCGCCCAGGTGATGGTGCGACCGCCGTCCGCCCAGGCGTAATAGTCGGCGCCGAGCCGGCTGATCTTCAGGCTCGGCCGCTTCAGCTGGTCGAGCGTCAGGTTCACCATCGGCACATCGACGGCCGCCGGCGGCACCGCGATTGCATAGAGCTGGTTCGCCATCGTCGTAAGCAGCCACTGGCCGTCCGGGCTCAGCACACCTTCCGCCAGCGGCACGGGATTGCCCGGGCTGGTCCACGCGTGCAGCCCATCCACGCGCAAATGCTTGCGCAGATCCGCGCCATCACCGTTGCTGGCATCGGCGCGCACCGACACCACGCCCTGAGGCGTCGTGTAGTACACGCGCGCGGGCTCGTTCGTCACGAACGGCCGCTCCGCGCCGACGCCGGCATGCACGATGACCACCGCATCGCCGCCGTCCGCCGGTATCCGGACCAGGTCGGGGAAGCGGTTCGGAGTGACTTCCTCCTGGAGCTGCATGCGTTCGAGCGGATTCGAGCGCAGCGCATAGATGTACTTGCCATCCGTCGAGAACACCGGATCGCTGTAGTACGACGCGACGCGCGTGAGCTGCTTTGCCTTGCCGTTCGGCCGCGCGGTCCAGACATGGCCGCCCTGCTGCGCGGTCCAGGTGACATACGCGATCGTGCCGCCGTCCGGCGACCACGCGGGCTGGAACTGCGGTTCGTCGCCCGCTACGAGTCGCTCCGGCTGCCCCGCCGGCAATTCCGACACATATATATGAGTCAACGCGGAGAACACCAGCCGGCGTCCATCGGGCGACTGCACGGGTCCCTGGATCAGCCGCGCGCGTACGGGTCCCGTCTCCATCGGGAAGTTACGCGTCAGCGAAGGGCCGAGGCCCAGGCTGACCTGCGCGGTGAAGGGAATGTCCTGTGCGCGGCCGGAGGCGAGATCGACGCGCCGGAGCGTGCCGCCGTAGCCAATCACCAGCGCATCGCCGGACGGCAGGAAGGCAAAGCCCGGCAGCAGGCCACGCGAGATGTTGGAG
>JALYJS010000493.1 GCA_030799345.1 Pseudomonadota bacterium
TCCGTGGCCGCGGGACTCGACTCGCTGATCCTCGGCGAACCGCAGATTCTCGGCCAGCTGAAGGACGCCTATCGGGCGGCGCAGGACGCCGGCACCGCCGGCGTGCAGCTCAACCGGCTGTTCCAGACGACTTTCTCGGTTGCCAAGCGGGTGCGCAGCGAAACTGCGATCGGCGCCAGCGCGGTTTCCGCGGCGTCCGCCGGAATCCAGCTGGCCCGGCGCATCTTCGCGGGATTCGAAGCCCATACCGCCCTGCTGGTCGGCGCCGGCGAGATGATCGGCCTGGCGGCGCGCCACCTGCACGGCCAGCGGATCGGCCGGATGATCATCGCCAACCGGAGTCTCGGCCGCGCGCAACGCATCGCCGGCGGTGTCGAGGCATCGGCGATCCTGATCGAGTCGCTCGAAGCCCATCTGCCCCACGCTGACATCGTGATCAGCTCAACGGCGCGTCCCGGGCACGTGATCGGATTCGATGCGGTGCGCGCCGCGCTCGAGGCGCGCCGCCATCGCCCGATGTTCATGCTCGACCTCGCCGTGCCGCGCGACATCGACCCCCGGGTCGGGCGCCTCGAGGACGTCTATCTGTATACGATCGACGACCTGCGACTGGTGATCGACGAAAACCTGAAGTCCAGACAGGATGAAGCCGGAGCCGCGCGGCGCATCATCGACGAGGATGTCGCGCGGTTCATGTCGGGCCTGAAAGTGCTGGAAGCCGTGCCGATGATCCGGGAACTGCGCAGCCAGGCGGAAGGCGCGCGCGACCAGATCCTCGATCACGCCCGGCGCATGCTGGCGGCAGGCCATGAACCGGAACAGGTCCTCGAATATCTCGCGGGAACGCTGACCAATCGCCTGCTGCATGCACCTTCCGCGGCGTTGCGCGAGGCTGCCGAAGGTGGCGACGATGCGCTCGCAGCGGCGGCCGCGCGCCTGTTCCGCGCCACCCGGGATCCGCAATGAAGGAGGCCATTCGGCAGCGACTCGAACGCGTCAGTGACCGCCATGCGGAGATCGAGCGCCTGCTGTCGGATCCTGCGGTCATGTCGCAGAACGATCGCTACCGGGAACTTTCGGTCGAGTTCGCGCGCATTGACCCGATCGCCCGCGGGCTCGCGCGCCTCGCGGAGAACGAGCGCCAGCTCGTCGCCGCACGCGCGGTCGCGACCGATCCCGACGCCGAAGTGCGCGAGCTCGCGCGGCAGGAGATGGCGGAACTCGAGGCGGCGGCGGCAGCCGACGAGTTGCAGCTCCAGCAGTTGCTGGTGCCGCCGGATCCGCTCGACGGCCACGATGTTTTCCTGGAAGTGCGGGCTGCGGCCGGCGGCGACGAGGCCGCCATTTTTGCCGGCGACCTGTTCCGGATGTATGCGCGTTATGCGGAACGCCGTGGCTGGACGGTGGAGATCCTGTCGGAAAGCCGCGGCGAGCACGGCGGCTTTCGCGAAGTGGTCAGCCGCATCGCCGGCCGCGACGTGTATGCGCGCCTGAAGTTCGAGTCGGGCACGCATCGCGTGCAGCGCGTGCCGGCGACCGAAGCACAGGGCAGGATTCACACTTCGACCTGCACCGTCGCGGTCCTGCCGGAACTCGGTGAGGTGGAAAGTGTGGACATCAATCCCGCGGACCTGCGCACCGACACTTACCGCTCATCGGGAGCCGGCGGCCAGCACGTCAACAAGACGGATTCCGCCGTGCGCATCACGCACATTCCCACCGGCATCGTTGTCGAGTGCCAGGACGAGCGCTCGCAGCACAAGAATCGCGCGCGCGCGCTGTCGTTGCTGCGCGCCCGCCTGCTTGCGGCGGAGCGTGAGAAGCGCACGGCCGAGACCGCCCGCAAGCGCCGGCTGCAGGTCGGCACGGGCGACCGGTCGGAGCGCATCCGCACCTACAATTTCCCGCAGGGCCGGTTGACCGACCACCGCATCGAGCTGACGCTTTACCGCCTCGATGCCATCATCGGCGGCGATCTGGACGAAGTGATCGACACGCTCTCGCGCGAACATCGCGCCGAGGAACTGGCCGAGCTCGAATGACCCGCGCGCACGAAGCGGAGGCGGCGCTGCGCGATCAGCTTGCCGCGGGTTCGTCTTCCGCGGCGCTCGATGCCGCGCTCCTGCTCGCGCACGTGCTCGGGTTGTCGCGGGCGGCGCTTGCAGCCCGGCCGGAGCTGGAGCTGACCGCTGCCCAGGCCGTGCGCCTCGGGCAGCTCGCCGTCCGGCGCGCCGTCGGGGAGCCGCTCGCCTACCTGACCGGCCGGCGCGAGTTCTGGTCACTCGAACTCGACGTCACGCCGGACGTGCTGGTGCCGCGACCGGAGACCGAATTGCTGGTCGAATGGGCGCTGGAGGCGCTCGTCGGCAGGCCGCATCCCGCGGTGCTCGATCTCGGCACCGGCAGCGGCGCCATCGCGCTCGCGATCGCGCGCGAACGGCCCGATGCAACCGTCACCGCCGTCGACATCAGCGAGCCGGCTCTCGCCGTCGCCCGCGGCAATGCCGGCCGGCTCGCGCTCGCGAACCTGCAGTTCCTTGCCGGAAACTGGTTCGAACCGGTTGCGGCCGCGCGCTTCGACGTCATCGTCTCGAATCCGCCCTACATCGCGGCCGGGGACCCGGCACTCGGCGAGCTCGCGCACGAGCCGCGGGTCGCACTGGTCGCCGGCGATGACGGATTGCGCGCGCTGGAGACGATCTGCGCCGGGGCCGGCTCGCGGCTGGCCTCCGGCGGCTGCCTGCTCGTCGAGCACGGCGCGACCCAGGGAGAGCAGGTTCGCGCCGGGATGGCGAAATCGGGCTTCACGGGCATCGAATCGCGCCGCGACCTCGCCGGGCGCGAGCGCGCGACGCGCGGCAATTCCGCACGCTGACGGTTACAATCGCGCTTTAACCCGGAGGGCGATGCCGATGGTCCGCTTCGAGACGACGCTCGGCGATTTCACCCTGGACCTCGACGCCGAATCGGCGCCGGTTTCCTGCGAGAACTTCCTGCGGTATGTCGACGACGGCTATTTCGCCGGCACGATATTCCACCGCGTGATCCCGGGATTCATGGTCCAGGGCGGCGGCTTCACCGCCGACATGAAACAGAAACCTGCGCACAAACCGATCACGAACGAAGCCGACAACGGACTGCGCAACCGGCGCGGCACGGTCGCGATGGCACGCACCAACGACCTGCACAGCGCGACGTCCCAGTTCTTCGTCAACCTCGTCGACAACGCGTTCCTCGATCACCGTCCGGGCAATTTCGGCTACGCGGTCTTCGGCCGCGTCGCCAGCGGCATCGACGTGATCGACAAGATCGCGGCGACGAAGACCGGCCGGGTGGGCGGCCACGATGACGTGCCGCTTGAGCCGGTGGTCATCACGCTGGTGCGGCGCGCCAGCGTCGCCTGACGGATCCGCGCGATGAGGCGCCGCTCATGGCCGGCGCGGCTGGCACGGGCGGTCGTGACCACACTGCTGGCCACCGCGATGCTGAGCGTTCTCGTAGTGCTCGCGTTGCGCTCCCTGCCCGTGCCGACGACGGCGTTCATGCTGCAGGATGACGAGCCGGTTTTGCGGCACGAGTGGGTATCGTGGGGGAAGATCTCGGGTCACGCCGCGGTCGCGGTGATCGCTGCCGAGGACCAGAAATTCCCGGCGCACGACGGCTTCGATTTCGACGCCATCGACCAGGCGCTCGACGATGCCGGCCGCGGACGGCGTCAGCGTGGGGCCAGCACGATCAGCCAGCAGGTTGCAAAGAACCTGTTCCTCTGGCCCGGCCACAGCTGGGTCCGCAAGGGACTTGAAGCCTGGTTCACGATCCTGATCGAGGCGCTGTGGCCGAAGCAGCGCATCCTCGAGGTTTACCTGAACAGCGCCGAATTCGGACGCGGCATCTGGGGCGTCGAAGCGGCGAGCCGGCAGTACTTCGGCAAGCCGGCGGCGCTGCTCAAGCAGCGGGAGGCCGCGCTGCTGGCCGCGGTGCTGCCGAGCCCGAAACGGATGAGCGTGGCGAATCCGTCAGCGTACGTCCAGAGCCGCCAGGACTGGATCCTGAACCAGATGCGACGGCTCGGCGGCACGCGCCTGCTGGAGGGCCTGGACTAGCTGATCGCGCATCGGCAGATTGCGGATGCGCACGCCGGTCGCGGCGTAGATCGCATTCGCGAGCGCAGGCGCCGCGGTCGGAATGCCCATCTCGCCGCATCCGGCGGGCGTCTCCGTCGAATCCACGATGATGACCTCGATGTCGCGTGGCATCTGCGCCATGGTCGCGAGCGGGTAATCGTTGAAGTTGGCCTGTTCCACGCGGCCATCCTTGATCGTGATCTCGAGATTGAGTGCCGTGGAGAGCCCGTCGATGGTGCCGCCCTCCATCTGTGCGCTGATCCCGAGCGGATTGACCGGTTGCCCGCAATCGATCGCGCAGACCACGCGGTGGATCGTCAGTGCGCCCGCGGGCGTCACCTCGACCTCCATCGCGTGCGCGGCATAGCCGCCGAATGTGAAATGCGCGGCGATTCCGAGACCGCGGCCGCGCGGCACGGGGCGGCCCCATCCGATCGCCGCCGCGGCGCGCTCGAGTACGGTGCGCAGCCGCCCGGTCGAGAACTTTGGCCCGCCATGCTGCGCGTAATCGAACACGCGATCGTCCCCCAGCATCGCGAGCCGGAGCGCCAGCGGATCCTGCCCGGTCGCCGCGGCAATCTCGTCGAGGAAGCTCTGCACGACGAAGGCATTGGCGGTGTGCGCGGGCGCGCGCCAGGATCCGCGCGGGATGCCGCTCGTGACGCCATG
Source organism: Pseudomonadota bacterium (assembly GCA_030799345.1). Classification (GTDB taxonomy): domain Bacteria; phylum Pseudomonadota; class Gammaproteobacteria; order Steroidobacterales; family Steroidobacteraceae; genus SCUD01. The sequence continues at coordinate 4,794 of JALYJS010000493.1, forward strand.
CCATTCCAGCCGGTAGTTCGGCACCAGCTTCGCCGGGAAATCATCCGGGTAGAGTTCCGGGCCCCACATGTCGCCCGGCTCGACGTCCGCGCGGCGGTAGTACTTGGACGCGCTGGCGAGCCGATGCGTCCAGCCGGTGACGCGATTCTCCGCATCAAGCGATGCGATCAGTTCGTGATGGCCGAACGGCCGGAAAAAATCGTGCTGCAGGTCATCGGAACGCGTCCACAGCAGCTTGATCGGCAGACGCGTCGCCTTCGAGATCAGCGCCGCCTCCGCGACGAAGTCGTTGGTCAGCTTCCGGCCAAAGCCACCGCCGGACCTGACCATGTCGACGCTGATCGCGGGGCGCGGAATGCCGGTCACCGCATTGACCGCGCGCGAGGCGCCGGCCGGTTGCTGCAGGGGACCGATCACGCGCGCGCGGTCGGTCATGACGTGGACGAACGCATTTTCCGGCTCTAGGGGCGAATGACTGACGAATGGCTGACGGTAGCGCGCCTGCACGGTGCGCGCGGCTGACTTGCGCGCTGCATCGAAATCGCCGTCGTCGTGCACGACCTGGCCGGTGCGCGACAGGAGGTCCATGCATTGCGCATCGAGTGCGGCGCTCGATTCCGCCGCGAACGGACCGCGGGTCCACTCGACCTTGAGTGCCGCGCGTCCCTTCAGTGCGGACCAGGTGTCTTCGGCGACGACCGCGATGCCGGTCGCGAGATTGGCCGTGATCGGTTCGCCGGGTTTCGGCCCCGGCACGACGACGATCGCGCGTACGCCGGGGACGGCGCGGGCCGCGCTGTCGTCGTAGCTCCTGATGTCGCCGTCGAAATACGGGCAGCGCAACATGACGGCGGTAAATGCGCCCGGTTCGTAGACATCGATCCCGTAACGCGCGCGTCCGGTGACGATGTCTTCGGCGTCTACGACGCGCTGCGGGCGACCGATGATGCGGTAGTCGGCGGGCGCCTTCATCGGCACCGGCTCGGCAGGTAGTGCCAAGTCCGCAGCCGCGCTCAGTAGTTCGCCGTACGGCAGGCGCCGTCCGTCCGGATGGAGGGCATGGCCGTCGCGCGTCGCAACGTCCTCGTGCGGAATGCCCCATTGCGTGGCGGCGGCCTGGCGCATCAGCCAGCGCCCCTGCGCGCCGACCTGGCGCAGGTCGGCCCAGGCATCGGGAATGCTGGTGCTGCCGCCGGCCCCCTGCGGCCCGTACTTCCATTGCGGCGTCGCGCCCGAGTAATCGATCGCCATCGGCAACTGTTCGACCGTGACGTCGGCCCAGGCCGCATCGAGTTCGTCCGCGATGATCATCGGCAGCGAGGTCTTGACTCCCTGCCCGATCTCGGCCCCGCGCGCGCCGATGAACACGCGATTGTCGGGCTCGATGCGCAGGAACAGCCCGAAGGGATTCTTCGGCGCCGGCACGGGCGGGTCTGCGCCGCCCGCCAGTGCGGGGAATGCCGGCACCAGAAGCAGGCCGCCGGATGCCGTCAGCGTGGACTGCAGGAATGTGCGGCGGGTGACCGGTAACCGGTGCGCAATCACTTCGGCAGGTCCCGGGCGGCGCGTGCGATGGCGCGCCGGACGCGCACATAGGTTCCGCAACGGCACAGGTTGGTGATCGAATCAATGTCCGCCGGCGCAGGATCCGGATTCTTTTCCAGCAGCGCGACGGCCGCCATGATCTGCCCGGCCTGGCAGTAGCCGCATTGCGCCACGTCTTCCTCGAGCCACGCTTTCTGTACGGCATGCAGCCCCGAGTCGCCGAGCCCCTCGATGGTCGTCACCGACTGGCCCGCGACTGCGGAAACCGGCACGACGCATGAGCGCTGGGCTCTGCCGTCGATCAGCACGGTGCAGGCGCCGCAGAAACCGCCGCCGCAGCCGAACTTGGTTCCAGTCAGTCGGGCGTGATCGCGCAGATACCAGAGCAGCGGCATCTCACCATCGCCCCCGAACTCGCGGTCGACGCCATTGACGGTGAAGCGCAAGGTCATGATGGCCGAAGCATAACGGACACGGGCGGACCCCGGCCTCGCTTCGTCTCGGCCGGTGCACGACCCGGCGCTCCTCAGGCGGCGTCGGCTTCCGACTGCCCGAGCAGCGGCGCCAGCCAGCGCCGAGCTTCCGCAATTGAAATGCGCTTGCGGCGGGCGTAGCTCTCGAGCTGGTCGTTGCCGATCGGGCCGACTGCGAAATAGCGCGCTTCCGGATGCGAGAAATACCAGCCACTGACGGACGCCGCCGGAAACATCGCAAAGGACTCGGTCAGGCGGATACCTGATGTCGTCTCCGGATCCAGCAGTCGCCACAGCACGGCTTTCTCGCTGTGGTCCGGGCAGGCCGGATAACCGGGCGCGGGGCGGATGCCGCGATATTGCTCGCGTACAAGTTCGGCGGCACCCAGACGTTCGTCCGGCGCGTATCCCCAGAACTCGCGGCGCACCCGTTCGTGCAAGGCCTCGGCCAGCGCTTCGGCGAAGCGGTCCGCAAGCGCCTTCAGCAGGATCGCCGAATAATCGTCGTGCTCGGCCTCGAAGCGCGCGACTGGCGCGTCGATGCCGATGCCAGCGGTGACGGCGAATGCGCCGATGAAATCGTCGATGCCCGTGCCCTCGGGTGCTACGAAGTCCGCGAGGCAGAACTGCGGCTGGCCTGCCGGCTTGATCTTCTGCTGGCGGAGGTGGTGCAGCGTCTCCCGTCTTTGCGCGCGCGTGTTATCGGCATAGACGACGATATCGTCGCCCTCCGCCGCCGCGGGGAACAGGCCGACGACGCCCTGGGCCGTGAGCCAGCGCTCGCGCACCAGCGTCTCCAGCATCCGTTCGGCATCTTTCCACAGTGCGCGCGCCGCGGCACCGCGCACGGGATCCTCGAGAATCGCGGGAAACTTGCCCGGAAACTCCCAGGCATTGAAGAACGGCATCCAGTCGATGTAGCGCAGCAGGTCGGCGAGCGGCACCGGTCCGATCGTGCGCGTGCCGAGAAATCGCGGAACGGCCGGCGGCGCCCCGCCCCAGTCGAAGCGAGGCGCGGCCGCGCGCGCGTTCGCGAGCGGCAAGCCGTCCGGCCTGCGTTTACGCGAGGCATGCTGTTGCCGGCGATTCTCGTGCTCGGCCCGGACGCGATCGAAAAACGCGGCGCGGGTATCGGCGGTTACCAGCGTCTGGCAGACGCCGACCGAGCGCGAGGCGTCCTTCACGTAAACGACGCCATGCGGATACTCGGGTTCGATCCGCACCGACGTGTGCGCCGGCGACGTCGTCGCGCCTCCGATCAGCAGCGGGATCGTGAAGCCCTGGCGCCGCATCTCCTGGGCGACGTGCACCATCTCGTCGAGCGATGGCGTGATCAGGCCCGACAGGCCGATGATGTCGGCCGACAGGTCCCGGGCGGTGTCGAGGATCCGCGCCGCCGGCACCATCACCCCGAGGTCCACGACCTCGAAGTTATTGCACTGGAGCACGACCCCGACGATGTTCTTGCCGATGTCGTGGACGTCGCCCTTCACGGTTGCCATGACGATCTTGCCGTTGCTGACGCGTCCCCCGCCCTGTTCCTGTTCGATGAACGGCACGAGATGTGCGACCGCACGCTTCATGACGCGGGCGGACTTGACCACCTGGGGCAGGAACATCTTGCCGGCGCCGAACAGGTCGCCGACCACGTTCATGCCGTCCATCAGCGGGCCTTCAATCACGTCGAGCGGACGCACCGCCGCCTGCCGCGCCTCTTCGACGTCGGCGATGACGAATTCGTCCAGGCCCTTGATGAGTGCGTGCTCGAGCCGTTTGCCGACCGGCCACTCGCGCCAGCCGAGATCCTCTCCCCGGCGCGCCGCGGCGTCGCCGCGGAACCGTTCTGCAATCTCGAGCAGCCGCTCCGTCGCATCCGCACGCCGGTTCAGGATCACGTCCTCAACGCGCTCGCGCAGCTCGGGCGAGATTTCCTCGTAGATACCGAGCTGCCCCGCATTGACGATGCCCATGTCGAGCCCGGCGCGGACCGCGTGGTAGAGGAATACCGCGTGCATCGCCTCGCGCACGATGTCATTGCCACGGAACGCAAATGACACGTTGCTGACGCCGCCACTCGTCAGCGAACCGGGACAGGCCTCCTTGATCCGCCGCACGGCCTCGATGAACGCGACGCCGTAGCCGGCGTGCTCCTCGATGCCGGTCGCGACCGCAAATATATTGGCGTCGAAGATGATGTCCTCGGGAGCGAATCCCGCGGATCCAGTCAGCAACCGGTAGGCGCGCGCGCAGATCGCGACCTTGCGCTCGACGCTGTCGGCCTGGCCCTGCTCGTCGAAAGCCATGACGACCGCCGCGGCCCCATAGCGGCGGACGCGCTTCGCGTGTTCGAGGAACGCCGCCTCGCCTTCCTTCAGCGAAATGGAATTGACCACGCATTTGCCCTGCACGCGGCGCAGGCCAGCCTCGATCACTGTCCATTTCGACGAGTCGATCATGAACGGCACGCGCGAGATGTCCGGTTCGGAAGCGGCCAGATCCAGGAACCGCGTCATGGCGGCCTCGGAATCGAGCATGCCCTCGTCCATATTGACGTCGATCAGCTGCGCCCCATTCGCGACCTGGTCCCGGGCGATCGCCAGCGCCGCTTCGTAATCGCCGGCCTCGATGAGCTTGCGGAACTTCGCCGAGCCGGTGACGTTGGTGCGCTCGCCGACATTCACGAACAGCATCTCGGGCTCGATCACGAGCGCCTCGAGCCCGGACAGCCGGCAGCGGCGCGGCGGCCGCGGCGGCACCCGGGGGCTCACCCCCGCGACGGCGCGCGCAACCTCGGCCATGTGCTCCGGCGTCGTGCCGCAGCAGCCGCCGACGATATTGACGAGGCCGGAAGCGGCGAATTCGCCGATCAGCCCGGCCATGAATTTTGGGGTCTCGTCGTACTGGCCGAATTCGTTGGGCAATCCGGCGTTGGGATAGGCGCAGACCAGGGTGTCGGCGACGCGGCCGATGTCGGCGATATG
>JALYJS010000519.1 GCA_030799345.1 Pseudomonadota bacterium
TTCGTATCCGGCTTTCCGGAACGACTCGCTGAACACCTCGGTGAAATTATCGCGCGCGGTGGCGGCGATCTTTTCCGCGTCTTCCTGACTGATGCGATCAGACAGGCGGGTCGCGGAATTGACGCGCTTCATCCAGTCCTTGCGGAAGGCGATGGTCGCCGGATCCAGCATCACTTTCCTGTAGGGACGGAAATCCGCTCCCGGCATCAGGAAGGCCGCGTCGAAATGTTTCGGCTTCACCTCGACGAGCCCGTCCCAGGAGGTGGTTGCCGCAACCGCCTGCGCGCTGGCGAGCGCCGCTGCCAGGCACATCCACAGACCAGTCCAGATTGCGGTGCTGTTTTTCAGTTTGTTCACGTTGGTTTTCCAGGTTGGATCGAAAGTCCGGCTACTCAGACGGGTGGAGCCGGGTGCCAGTTCATTTGATTGCTAAAAATGTCTATCATGTGCTGAACATGTTGCCATCGTCTTCGATCATGAGGCTATCGTCTGATTACCCCTAGCCGTCAGGCCGCTGTCACCCGGCCTTGTTCCACGTGAAACATTCGTGCATGCGTCGGCAGCCCGGGAATATCGGCACGCAAAGACGTCACCCAAATCTGCGCCGGCAGTGTTTGCACGATTGCCATCAGGCGCGAGAGATTCTGGGAGTCGAGTTCGGCGGCCGGGTCATCAAGCAGCAGCGCCGAACGCCCGGGCCGTTCCTGCTCCTGAATCTCGAGCTGCGCCAGCATCAAGGCAGCAGCGAGGAGCTTTTGCTGGCCGCGGGAGACATGGTCTTTCGCTGCGCGGCCATCCACCTGGACGACGACGTCGCCGCGGTGCGGGCCGGCCTGCGTTGCCCGATATCGGCGATCACGCGCCCGCCCGGTTTGAAGTACCCCGAGCAGCGGCTGGTCAGCGTCCCAGCCCGGGCTATGGGCGAGGGTAACGGGGCGCTCAAGCAGGGCGAGACCGATGGTGCCCAGCGGTGCGGAAAGCCGTGTCAGGTAATCCTGGCGCTGGTGCGCGAGTTTTTCACCGCTGGCCGCGAGTTCTGATTCCCAGGCGGCCAGGTCTTCATCACCCCGGTCCTGCTTCAGCGCCGCGTTTCGCTGGCGGAGCGCCAGATGGTATCGGCGCCAATTGTCCAGGAAGGATGGTTCCACGTGGAACACGCCCCAGTCGAGAAAGCGCCGGCGGCGTCCCGGGCCTTCCTCCAACAGCTTGTGCACCTCGGGATCGATGACCTGGGCCGGGAACTGCTCGGCGAGATCGGCAATGCCGTCGGCCGGCGCGCCCGCAACGCGCCACTCCGTGTCCTTGCGGCTGGCACGAACGCCAAGCGGCGTTGCCACCGCACCGATGTCGCTGCGTCCGGTCAACAGGAAGGCGTCCTGCCCATGACGGATCAGCGCGTCGCGCCGCCGGCTGCGAAAGGAGCGCCCACGGCCCAAAAAGAAAGCCGCCTCGAGAAGGCTCGTCTTGCCGGAAGCGTTGGGGCCGATGAAGAGATTGGCGCGCGGATCCAGCTCGAGCTCGACTTCTGCGAGACAGCGGAATTGCTCGGCGCGAAACCAGCCGAGGGGCATGAAGCCCTAGAGCCGCATCGGCATCACGACATACCGCGCACTGGTTGCGCCGGGCGCACGCACCAGGCAGCTCGAGTTGCCGTCGGTCACGCCGATCTCGACTTCACTGCCATCCACCGCGGCCAGCGCATCCAGCAGATAGCCGACGTTGAAGCCGACCTCGAGCTCGTCGCCCTTGTAACTGACTTCAACCTGTTCCTCGGCTTCTTCCTGCTCCGGGTTGTGCGCCTGGAGGGTGAGGGAGTTCTTTTTCAGGGCGAGCCGTATGCCGCGATATTTTTCGTTCGCAAGGATGGAGGTGCGTTGCAATGCCGACCTCAGGACCTCGCGATCGGCGACCACAGCTTTCGGTGGCGCGGCTGGAATGACGCGCCCGTACTCCGGAAATCTTCCGTCAATGAGCTTCGATGTGAAGCGAACGTCGCCGATCTGGGCGCGAACGTGATTGGAACCGATCGTTATGGATATCGTACCTTCGGTGCCCAGGAGACGCTGTAATTCGAGCACCCCTTTGCGCGGAATGATCACCTGCTGATGGCCGCCTTGAGTCGGCAGATCCATCTCGCACAATGCCAGACGATGGCCGTCAGTCGCGACCGTTCGCAGCATTTTCCCGTCCGTTTCCAGCAACATTCCGTTCAAGTAGTAGCGGACGTCCTGCTGCGCCATCGAGAAATGGGTCTTGTCCAGCAGGCGCTTGAAATCCGCCTGCGCGAGCTCGAGGGTTTGCTGTTGGGCCAGCTCGTCGATTACCGGGAAGTCGGAAGCCGGAAGTGTTGCCAGTACGAACCGGCTCCGTCCTGCTTTGACGGTGACTTTGTCGCCGTCCTGGCTGACATTCAGCGTCGCGCCATCGGGCAGGGAGCGGCAAATGTCGAGCAGCTTCCGTCCGGGGATGGTCAGGCGGCCGTCGGCGGCGGATTTGATCTCGGCACTGGCGACGAGCTCAACCTCGAGATCGGTGGCCGTGATCGACAGCTTTCCCTGTTCCGCCGAGAGCAGGAGATTCGCGAGGATCGGCATGGTCTGCCGTCTTTCGACGACGCCGATGACGGACTGCAGCGCAGCGAGCAAGCTTTCGCGTTCGGCACTGAATTTCATCTGTGCACCTGATTCATTAACTTTGTTTCTTATAACTGTAGTAGCAGTAGAGCGCGGCATTTTCGGTGGAAAAGTCCTGAAAAGCGACCGCAACCAACGGCTTCGGTGAAGCGGAACCCGGTGGAGCGATGCGCCGCTTCCTATGGCACCCCTGTGGACGCGCTGTGGAGCAAAAACCACTCCACGGCGACCCACACATTATCCACATCAACCGGTCAGGATTCGCAACAGGTTGAGATAATCTTCGGTCGCGCGCCGCTCCGTTTCCCGCAAACCCTTCACGCGGTCGCAGGCATGCATCACGGTCGTGTGATCGCGACCTCCGAAGGCATCGCCTATTTCCGGCAGGCTGTGATTGGTCAATTCGCGCGCAAGCGCCATGGCGATCTGGCGCGGCCGCGCGATCGAGCGGCTGCGCCGCTTCGACAGCAGGTCGGCGACGCGGATCTTGTAGTATTCGGCGACCGTCTTCTGGATGTTTTCGATGGTGACCAGGCGTTCCTGCGCCGCCAGCAGGTCCTTGAGCGCCTCGCGCGCCAGTTCGAGCGTGACCGGCCGGCCGGTGAAACGGGACGTGGCGAGTACGCGGCGCAGCGCCCCCTCCAGTTCGCGCACGTTGGAACGGATGCGTTTTGCGATAAAAAAGGCCACTTCTTCGGGCAAATCGCCACCCGCGGCCTGTGATTTCGCCATCAGGATCGCGACGCAGGTTTCCAGTTCCGGCGGCTCGATCGCCACCGTCAGTCCCCAGCCGAAGCGGGATTTCAGCCGCTCTTCGAGGCCATCGACTTCTTTAGGATAACGGTCGCAGGACAGCACGATCTGCTGCTGGCCTTCCAGCAGCGCGTTGAACGTGTGGAAAAACTCTTCCTGCGAGCGATCCTTGCCGGCGAAAAACTGGATGTCGTCGATCAGCAGTGTGTCGAGCGTGCGGTAGGTCTGCTTGAACTCGGCGATGGTGTTGTGCTGCAAGGCGCGCACCATATCGCTGACAAAGCGCTCGCTGTGCAGGTAGGCGATGCGTGCGCCCGGGCGCCGCTCGCGGATCAGGTTGCCGATCGCATGCATCAGATGCGTCTTGCCGAGCCCGACGCCGCCGTAAATGAAAAGCGGGTTATAGGCCTTTCCCGGGTTCTCGCCGACCTGGACTGCAGCCGCCCGGGCGAGCTGGTTGCTCTTGCCCTCGACGAAGGTGGTGAAGACGAAATCCGGGTTGAGGCGGCTGCCGATCAGCCGTTGTTCACGCGGCCGCGCCGAAAATGCCGGGTTTTCAGGAGCGGAAGAGGGCGCCGGTGCCTCTCCGCGGCGGGAGCCGACCTCGAGCGTGACTGCCGGGCTCTGGCCGTTGCCGTCGGCGTGGGCCAGTTCCTGGATGCGCTGGAACAGGTTCTGTTCGATCCAGTTCACGACGAAGCGGTTCGGCGCCAGAAGCTGCAGCCGGCCGTCCTGTTCGACCGCCTGCAGGGGGCGAACCCAGGTATTGAATTGCTGCTCGGGCACCTCGGATTCGAGTTGACGCAGACAGCGATGCCAAAGCGAGCCCTGCACGAGCGAATCCCCGCTTGAAAAATCGTCCACGGATGGGCCGTCGAGTCTACGGCTGCGTGCCGGCCCGCGCCAGAGTTATCCACAGCCTCTTGCGGTTGACAGGAATGACGCCGCTCCGTAACCTTGCCGCCCTTTGCAAGCATCTGTAGTCCCTTTAATTTCAAAGGTTTGGGATCATGGCCACGAAGCGGACCTACCAGCCGAGCAAGATCAAACGCAAGCGCACGCACGGGTTCCGCGCCCGCATGGCGACGAAGAAAGGGCGGCAGGTCCTGAAGCGCCGCCGCGCCTAGGGCCGCAAGCGGCTGGCCGTCACCGAAAAACGCTGACGAGTGTTGCTACGTCGGCGCGATACGGACTGCGGGCCGGCTACAAACTCCGCACCGCCGCCGAGTTCGAACGCGCGCGCAAGGGGCGCGAACGCCATGGGGATGCCTTCTTCCAGATCTACTGCGCAGCCAATGACGCAGGCGCTGCCCGCCTCGGCATGGCCGTCGGCACGCGCGCGATCGGCAATGCGGTGCGCCGCAATCGCCTGCGCCGCCTGATCCGCGAGTCCTTCCGCATGCATCGCCAGGAACTGCCCGCGCTGGATATCTTCGTGACGGCGCGCCCGGCCGCGCGCGCGGCGCAGAACACCGCAATCCGTGCCAGTCTCGCGGCGCTCTGGCAAGCGATCCGGTCGGCGCGATGAGAAAATTGCTGCAGCTGCCGATTCGCGCGTACCGGTTCCTGCTAAGCCCGTTTCTCGGCAGCAACTGCCGTTATCACCCCAGCTGTTCCGCTTATGCGCTCGAGGCGATCGAGCGGCATGGCGCCGCGCGCGGGGCCTGGCTTG
>JALYJS010000008.1 GCA_030799345.1 Pseudomonadota bacterium
TTCGTAGTCTGGTTCGCAGACTACGAAAGTACGACCCGGCACCAAGACAGTTGCAAACTATACAGAACGTTTTGTATAGTTAAAACATGGCGCGTTTACCACTGGCAAAGGCCCGGATCCTGTCCGCAGCCCGGCAGATCGTCGAGAACGACGGCGCCGGCGCGCTGACCTTCGACGAACTTTCAAAAGTCAGCGGCATCACACGCGGGGGCATCACCTACCACTTCCCCACCAAGGAAGATCTCCTGCGCGGCCTGCTGGAAGCGGATTTCCGCAAATGGGACGACGCGGAAGCGGCGGCAACGCCCTGCGACTGCGATCCGGAGACCGCGCGCCTGCTCGGCTTCATCGGCACGCTGACCGCGCAGGACGAATCGCACCGCCGGTTTCTCTGCGGCATGTTGTCGGCCGCCACGCTCGATCCCTCGCTGATGGACCCCTGTCGCCAGGAGCTGCGCGAGCGGCTCGGCCGTAAGCAATGGACCGAGCGCGATCTGCGCCTGCACCTCGTCCACCTCGCCGCCGAAGGGCTGATGTGGCAGGAGCTGTTCCAGATGTACTCGATGCCTGCGCCCGCCCGCGCTCGTCTGGTCGCTCTGATGGAGCAACTCGCTCGCCAGTGGGGCGATGCATCGTCATCCAAGAAAACCGCCAAGGAAGCCTGAGTCATGCCCTCTTCGCTCCGCGCAATCGCCGCGATTGCGGCCACCCTGTTCGTTGCAGCCTGCGGCAACGGCGAGCAGCAGGAAATGCCGCCGCCCGACGTCAGTGTCGCCGCCGTCGTCAGGAAATCCGTGACCGAGTGGGATGAGTACAGCGGGCACATCGAGGCGATCGAGTCGGCCGAGATCCGCCCGCGCGTCTCCGGCCACCTCAATCGCGTGCACTTCGACGAAGGCGGCCTGGTCGCGAAGGGACAGCTGCTGTTCACGATCGACGATCGCGAGTACCGCGCCGCCGCCGATGCCGCACGCGCCGACACGGCCCGAGCAGAGGCTCGCGTCGCGCTCGCGAAACAGGAGCTCGCGCGCTCGGAGACCCTGATCGCGGCACGCGCCGTGTCCAAGGGCGAACTGGACGAAAGCCGGATGGAGGCGCACCAGGCCGAGGCGGACGTGCTCGCTGCCCGCGCCCGCCTCGCCCAGGCTGAGTTGAACGTCAGCTTCACGCGCGTCACTGCGCCGTTCGCGGGCCGCGCCGGCGCCGCGCTCGTGAAACCGGGCAATGTCGTGGCCGCCGGCGAGACGCTGCTGACGACCGTCGTGTCGGTCGATCCGGTTTACGTTACCTTCACCGGCGACGAGCGCGCATACCTCCGTTACCAGGAACTGGCGCGCGCCGGCAATCGCGAGAGTTCGCGCGACGCCGCCAATCCGGTGCTGGTGGGTCTCGCGAACGAAGATGGCTTTCCGCACCGGGGCCAGGTCGATTTCGTCGACAACGCGCTCGATCCCGCAACCGGCACGATCCGCGCCCGGGCTGTGCTGCCGAACCCGGACGGCGTGTTTACGCCGGGACTGTTCGCGCGCGTGCGGCTGCTCGGCGGCTCGACCACGGATGCGCTCTTGATCCACGAGCAAGCCGTGCTGACCGACCAGGACCGCCGCTACGTCTACATCCTCGGCAAGGACAATTCAGCGGAGCGGCATGACGTCAAGCTTGGTCCGCATGTCGAAGGACTGGTGGTCGTAAATAACGGCCTGAAAGCCGGCGACAAGGTCATCGTCAACGGCATGCGCAAGATCTTCTTCCCGGGCCAGCCGGTGAGTCCGCGCGACGTGCCGATGGATCAGCCCAACCTGCCGGCGCCTGCTCCCGCACAGGCGCAGGCCCAGCCCGCAGGCTGACCCATGTCGAAGCACACGGACTTTTCGCGGGTCTTCATCGACCGTCCGATCCTCGCCACGGTGCTGTCGGCGCTGATCCTGGTCGCCGGCCTGATGGCGATCCCGAACCTGCCGATCAGCGAATACCCGGATGTGGTGCCGCCATCGGTACAGGTCAGCGCCAACTACCCGGGCGCCAATCCGCGCACCATCGCCGACACCGTCGCCGGACCGCTCGAGGAAGCGGTCAACGGCGTCGAGAACATGATCTACATGAAATCGACGTCGAGCGCCGACGGCCAGATGATGCTGACGGTGACGTTCAAGGGCGGCACTAACGTCGACCTCGCCGCCGTGCAGGTGCAGAACCGCGTTGCGCAGGCCATCCCGCGCCTGCCGGAAGCGGTGCGCGCGCTCGGCGTCACGACCGTAAAAGCCTCGCCGAACCTGACGATGGTCGTACACCTCGTTTCGCCGAACAAGACTTACGATGCGCTGTACCTGTCCAACTTCGCGAACCTGCGCGTCCGCGACGAGCTTGCGCGGCTGCCCGGCGTCGGCCAGGCGCTCGCATTCGGCATCGGCAATTACGCGATGCGCGTCTGGATCGATCCGGATCGGGCCGCTGCGCGCAATCTGTCGGCCACCGACATCGTCGCCGCGATCCGCGAGCAGAACGTCGAAGTTTCCGCAGGCAGCATCGGCAGCCCGCCGACGCCTGCGGGCTCCGTACTGCAGGTTTCCATCAATGCCCAGGGCCGCCTTGCCTCGCCCGAGGCTTTCGGCGAGATCGTGCTGAAAGCCGAGGGCGACCAGCTCACGCGACTGAAGGACGTCGCACGCATCGAGCTCGGCGCCAACACCTACGCCATCCGCTCGATGCTCAACAATGAGGACGCCGCGGCCATCGCGATCTTCGAAGCACCGGGCGCGAATACCATTGCGCTGTCCCGGGCGATCCGCGAGCGCATGGCGCAGCTCGAAGGCAGTTTTCCGGATGACGTTCAATGGATGGTGGTCTACGACCCGACCGTATTCGTCCAGGATTCGGTCGATTCGGTCATCATGACGCTGCTCGAAGCGATCCTGCTGGTCGTGATCGTCGTCGTGCTCTTCCTGCAGACCTGGCGCGCATCGCTGATTCCGCTGGTCGCGGTCCCGGTCTCGATCATCGGCACCTTTGCAGTGCTCTGGCTGCTCGGATTCTCGATCAACGTGCTGACGCTGTTCGGTCTCGTGCTCGCCATCGGCATCGTCGTCGACGACGCGATCGTCGTGGTCGAGAACATCGAACGCCACATCGGCAACGGCCTGACGCCGCGCGAAGCCGCCCACCGGGCAATGGGCGAAGTGTCCGGGCCGATTGTCGCGATCACGCTGGTGCTGTCTTCCGTGTTCGTGCCGCTGGCTTTCCTGGGCGGCGTAACGGGGCAGTTCTACAAGCAATTCGCGGTCACTATCGCGGCCGCCGTGATCATCTCGGGCTTCAATTCGCTGACCCTGTCGCCCGCGCTCGCCGCCATGCTGCTGCAGCCGCACGGCGCCAGGAAGGACCGGCTCGGGCGCGGGATCGAGCGGGTGTTCGGGCGGCCATTCGCCGCCTTCAACCGGTTCTTCAGGCGCTTCGGCGACCGTTATTCGGGCGGCATCGCCGGCACGATCGGGCGGGCGCCTCGACTGCTCGTAATCTACGCGCTGCTGGTCGTGGTCGCCGTCATCGGCTTTCGCGCGGTGCAAGGCGGATACATCCCGACCCAGGACAAGCAATACCTGTTCGCCGTGCTGCAGCTGCCCGAAGCCGCGACCATCGACCGCACCGAAGCGGTGATACGCAAGATGGGCGAGATCGCCATGGACGTACCCGGTGTCGCGAACGTCGTCCAGTTCCCGGGCCTCAACGCCATCCACTTCGTCGCGACGCCGAACGTCGGCGTCATGTTCATCGGCCTCGAGCCATCCGCCGGACGCGAACTGGAGGCGGGCGAGATCGCCATGCGCGTCAACATGGGCTACGGGCAGATCCAGGAAGGTTTCGCCTTCGCCCTGTTGCCGCCTGCGGTGCTCGGGCTCGGCAGCGCGAACGGACTCGAGTTTTACGTGCAGGACCGCGCGTCGATCGGTTACGGCGAGCTATACAACAACACGATGGGCCTGATGGGTGCGCTCGGCGCGACCGAAGGTTTCGACCCGACGGCGACCTTCACGTCGTTCCAGTCGAACGTTCCGCAGCTCGACGCGACGGTGGACCGGACCAAGGTCAAGGAACTCGGCCTGGCGCTGACTGACGTCTTCAGCACGCTGCAGGTATATCTCGGCTCCGCTTACGTCAATGACTTCAACCTGTTCGGCCGCACCTATTCCGTCTATGCGCAGGCCGATGCGCCATTCCGCGCGACCGTGCAGGATATCGAGGGCCTGAAGGTCCGCAACAGCCGCGGCGAGATGGTCCCGCTCGGCAGCGTCGTTGATATCCAGCCGAGCTACGGGCCGGACCCCGTGATCCGGTACAACGCTTACGCCGCCGCCGACATGTCGGCGGGCCTGAACCCGGCCGTGCTGTCGTCGACCGATGCGATCAAGAAGGTGCGCGAGGTCTCCGAGCAGGTGCTGCCGCGCGGCATGGAGATCGAATGGACTGGCCTGACCTATCAGCAGATCACGCAGGGCAACACTGCCCTCTTCGTATTCCCCCTGTGCGTACTGCTGGTATACATGGTGCTGGCCGCGCTGTACGAGAGCTGGAGCCTGCCGCTGGCGGTGATCCTGATCGTGCCGCTGTGCCTGCTGTCGGCGATCGGCGGCATCTGGCTGCTCAATTTTATCAGTGGAAGCTGGTTCGGACTGTCGATCGGAATGGG
>JALYJS010000009.1 GCA_030799345.1 Pseudomonadota bacterium
TCGCTCCCATCGTCTAGAGGCCTAGGACACAGCCCTCTCAAGGCTGGTACGAGGGTTCGAATCCCTCTGGGAGCGCCACCGATCCATGGCCACGGTAAACGACAGCGTCAAGCGCATCGCCATGTGGTCGGGACCGCGCAACATCTCGACCGCGATGATGCGCTCGTTCGGCAGTCGCCCGGACACGTTCGTCAGCGACGAGCCGCTCTACGCGCATTACCTGAAAGTGGCCGGCATCCCTCACCCCGGGCGCGACGACGTGCTCGCGCACCATGAGTCTGACTGGCGCAAAGTCGCCGCGACACTCGCCGGCCCCGTGCCGGAGGGCCGCGCGATCTGGTACCAGAAGCATATGGCGCATCATCTGCTGCCGATGATCGGCCGCGACTGGCTGGATTCGCTGACCCATGCCTTCCTCGTCCGTGAGCCGGACGAGATGCTGGCCTCGCTCATGAAGACCTACCCGCAGGCCGGCCTCGCCGATACCGGGCTGCTGCAGCAATGCGAGATTTTTGATCGCGTGGCAGACCGCCTCGGCCGCGCGCCGCCCGTCGTGCTCGCGAGCGATGTGCTGAAGGATCCGCCTGGAATGCTGAAGAAGCTCTGCGCAGCGCTCGCCATCCCGTTCCTGCCGCAGATGCTGTGCTGGGAACCCGGTCGCCGCGCAACCGACGGCGTCTGGGCGCCGCACTGGTATGCCGTCGTCGAAGCATCGACCGGCTTTGAACCCTGGCGTGACCGACGCGTCGCCACGCCGCCGGCGCTGCAACCGCTGCTGGACGAATGCCGGCCCTGGTATGAGAAGCTGTATGCCCTGCGCCTGCGGGACTGAGGAGATTCGATGCTTCAGCAGTTCGACGAACGCAACCGCGACCTGATCGTCAACGTCAATGGTGTCCTGACGCATCGCGACCAGGCTGCCGTCAGCCCGTTCGACAGTGCCGTGCAGGGCGGTGACGCGGTGTGGGAAGGACTGCGGCTTTATGACGGACGGATCTTTGCGCTCGAGGAACACCTCGCGCGGTTGCGCTCTTCGGCCATGGCCCTGGCGTTTGCGGGTATTCCTGCCGACGAAGCGATCGTGCAGGAGATTCGCCGCACGCTTGAAGCAAACCGGATGCGGGACGGCGTGCATATCCGGCTCACGCTGACGCGTGGGGTCAAGCTCACCTCGGGCATGGATCCGAGGCTGAACCGCTCGGGCCCGACACTGATCGTGCTCGCCGAACACAAGCCACCGGTCTATTCCCGGCAGGGACTGAAACTCATCACCAGCAGCCAGCGGCGCTCACCGCCGGATTGCCTCGATCCGAAAATCCATCACGCCAATCTGCTGTCGTCAATCCTGGCCAAGATCCAGGCGAATGCAGCCGGCGCGGACGATGCAATCATGCTGGACCTGCGCGGCTTCATCGCGGAGACCAACGCGACACATTTATTCATGGTGCATGACGGTGTGGTCCTCACGCCGACGCTCGCGGCCTGCCCCGAGGGGATCACGCGCAGCACCATCCTCGAGATCTGCCGCGCGCACGACATTGCGCATGAGATCGGCGATTACTCGCTGACGGAGCTTTATCGCGCGGACGAGGCCTTCTGTACGGGCACCATGGGCGAGCTTGCGGGTATCACCGAAGTGGACGGCCGGCGGATCGGCGACGGAACAATCGGACCAATGACCCGGCAGCTGACCGCGTTCTATGCCGAACGTACCGCTTCCGGCGGCACGCGGGTCGTGGACTGATGCAGGCGCGCAGGTTGGTGCTGCTGGCTGCGGTCGCTTTGTCATCCTGCGCGACGGCGCCGTCGCAGCCGGCTCCGCACACGCAGGCGGCTCCCGGTCGCTGCAGTCCTGCGCCGGCCTTCGCCGCCGGCGGCGAGCGCGCGACCCTGTGGCTTCGCCATTCCGTCGAATTCCGCGCAGCGAGCGAGACCCTTTATCGCGCCGCCGAGGCGGCGTTGCGCGCGGGACTCGCGGATCCCGGCTGGACGGCCGAACCGGCGCAGACCGGCGACCTGTCCGCTCTACTCCCCGCGATCGTGATGGACATCGACGAGACGGTGCTCGACAACTCCGCGCCGCAGGCTCGCATGATCCTCGAAGAAACCTGCTTCGAGGAATTCAGAACCGTGTGGGATGCCTGGGTTGCAGAGCGCGCCGCGACAGCGGTGCCGGGCGTCGCCGCCTTCATCCGCGCCGCGCGCACCATGAACGATCCGCAGGGCCGCCCCGTACGGATATTTTTTGTCACGAATCGCGAATGCAACGCCCGCCCCGGCAACGACTCAGCCTGTCCGCAGCAGGACGATACGGTCGCAAACCTCGAAGCGCTCGGACTCGGCGCGCCAACGCTAGCTGAGGACCTGATGATCAAGGGCGAGCATGAGGATTGGGTGAGCGAGAAACTGTCACGCCGGATCGCGATCGCCAAGAGCCACCGCATCGTGCTGAATGTCGGCGACGACTTCGGCGATTTCCTTCCCGATGTCCGCCGCCAGACCGCTACCGAACGCGAACGGGCACGCTGCACCCACCGGGAACGCTGGGGCCGCCAGTGGTTCATGATTCCGAATCCGATGTACGGCTCCTGGCTGGTCACGATGGGCCCCGATCCGGTGGCGGCGCTGGCCGCGGAACCACCGGTGACGGCAAACTGCGACACACCCTGAGGCGCCGCCCGATTTCACTGTGACGTCCGTCAAAAACCGCAGCGAAATGGCTGCGGCCAGCTTGCCCTTGTTTTATGTTGACTGGCATGACTCCGGCCGACGAGCGCGTTCTCCAGTTGTTGCAGAAGTGGCAGAAGAGCCTCGAACTGCACACGCGCTACGCCGACCTGCCGGAGGACCAGTACTGGCTGGTGCAGCCCTGGCCGAATCACCAGCGTCCGACCAAGTGGGTCGTCGATCTCGCCCGCCAGCGTCTCACCGACCTTCAGAACATCGTCAAGACCCGGCTCGCCGCCGCCGACCCTTCGTTGTCGGAAGCGCTCGAAATGATGTCCTTCCTGACGAACCTTGTAGGTTCGCAGCATGTCGAGCGCTTCGTGCCGATTGCCGAGCCGGAACGCGAGCGCCAGCTCGAGCCGGCCGCGAAGAAGCCGAAATCAACCGGTGCGACATCGACTTCGACGGCCATCAAGCCGGGGCGGATCATGGCGCCCCGCTCCAAAGCAGCGGGCAAGGCGGCGAAATCGGCGAACGACGCCAAGACGCCGGCGAAACCGCTCAATGACACGACGATTACGGCAGTCGTAAAAGACGCCGCGCGTCTCCTGACCTGGGGCCGCGAATGGCACGAGCTGCCCGAGGCCATCGCCCGCATTGCGGGCCGGCCGAATGCGCAGCAGGTGCGGCAGATCCTGAAGAGCAGCAAGAGCGCCATCGAAGAGCGCGCCGGCACGCAGGACAAGGGCTGACGCATTAGAATCCGCGGCCGCATGGATGAACAATCCGCGTCCGCCCCCGCCAACCTGTTACGCCGCATGGCAGCCCTGGTCTATGACCTCCTGCTGATCGCGGCACTGCTGTTGGTGCTGACCTTCGCCTTGCTACCGCTGACCGCCGGTGAGGCCATCTTGACGTCAACTCACAGCGTGATCGGGCGTCTCTATCACGTGCTGCAACTGTTGCTCGCGTTCGGCTATTTCGGGATTAGCTGGACGCGCGGCGGCCAGACCCTCGGAATGAAGGCCTGGCGCATCCGGATCGAGACCGTGGACGGCCGGCTACCGAATTGGGGCGACGCGATTGTGCGCTTCATGATCGGCGCCACCTTGCTGTTCCTTGCCGTTATCGGGATATGGCAATTGCGGACCCCGGGCTGGAACCTGGGAGATCTCGCGGCGCCGCTGCTACTGCTGCCGGCGCCGGTCAATCTCGCCTGGGTGGTGTTAGACCCTGAAGGCCGGAGTCTGCAGGACCGTGCCGGACGGCTGCGCGTACTTCGGCTGGCCTAGCGCGTACGCCAGATAGCGCCCACGGCGATTGCCGCCATCAACAGCGTCGGCCCCCACGCGACCAGCAGGGGATTGAGGTCGTATACCTGCCCGCTGTTTTCCAATGTCTGCGTCAGCAGGATAAACAGCACGCCCGCCATAATGCCGAGCACGGTGCGCGACCCCGCGCCTGCCGAGCGCAACGGCCCGAAGGCAAATGGAACCGCAAACACGCAGACAACCACCGCGCCGGCGAGGCGCGCAATGCGCGACCAGAACGCGATCTCCCAGGCGCTGGCATCGAGATCGTTCGCCTTCAGGTGCGCCGAATAGCTGTAGAGATCCGCGATCGGCAGGGAGCCAGGCTCGTTCACGGCAAGGCCCAGGAAATCGGCATTGAACTCGGCGCCGGTCTGCTCCAGGCCGGCCGCGCGCGTCGCAGTCGAATCCGGGCCCAGCCGTGTCTCCGTGTAGTTCGACAACATCCAGCGCCCGTCGGAATCCTGTGTCGCTGTCTCGGCGCGCCCGACCCGCACCAGGCGGCGCGCGTCGTTTAGCTCGTAGACATACACGCCACCGAACAGATTCTCCGCCGCCTGGCGGCGCACATTGATGAACAACGCCCCCTCCCGCACCCAGGCGCTGCGGCTGCCGGCGATCTCGAGCTGCGCATTGCGGCTGAACACCTTGTATTGCCGCGCATACTGGTCGGCGGGCGGAGCGAAGTATTCGCCGATGACCCACAGGGCGCCGGCGACGACGATGCCCGCAAAGGACGCCGACAGCGCGATGCGTGCGACCGAAACGCCCGACGCCCGCACGATCGTGAGTTCGCTGTCGCGGGCCAGTCCGCCGAGCCCGATGATCGCCCCGATCAGGGCACCGATCGGCAGCAGCTCGTAGGTCTGCTGCGGCAGCTGCAGGAAAGTGACGAGGAACGCTGCCGTCACGTTGTAACTGCCTTGCCCGATGTCATCCTGCTGGCCGATGAAAGTCACGAGCGTCATCAGCGCGAGCAGCACGCCCATCACCATCAGCGTGTGCACGAGGATCGTTCGCGCGATGTAGCGGTCGAGCAGGTTCATGCGGCCCTCCTCGTCCGCAGCCAGCTGCTCAGGGGACTTTGCCGGTGCAACAGCCACAGCCCGAGCGCCCCAAAAAGGGCATGCACCCACCAACTGCCGACGGCAGGAGGAATCCGGCCTTTTTCGATCCAGACCTGGGCCGCGGAAAGGAGATTCGAATAGACGAAGTACAGCAGGATCGCGATCGCCACCCGCGCATAACGCCCTTCGCGCGGCCGCAGGGCCGAGAGCGGTACGGCGATCAGCGCGAGAACCAGGACCATCAGCGGCATCGACACCCGTCGTTGCAGCTCGGCGACGTCGGACAGGTCGCCTGAACCGAGCAGATCCGCGGTGCGACGTCGTTCCGGCACCAGCCGGCCGCTGCCGGCCTCGGGCACCACGACCGGTATGCCGTGTTCGGCGAACCGGATGCGCCGGAAACTGGCCTCGCCGGGTACTCCCTCGATGCGTTCACCGTCGTGCAGCACGACCAGCTGCGTGCGTCCGCCGTCCAGCATCCGCTGTTCCGCCCAGGCGGCCGTCGCAATCTCGACGCGATCGTCCGCGAGACGCTGCATGAAGATGTTCACCAGCCGACCGTCGGGCCCGGTCGATTCCGCATAGAACACCGCCTTGCCTTCCGCATAGGTGCGGAACGTGCCGGCCTCGAGCATGCCGAACTGCGCGTCGCGCATGCCGCGGCCGCGCAGCGCCTCCGCGCCGTCGCGCGCAGCCGGCCCGATGATGAAAGTGAGCCAGCCGAGCGCGGCCGCGAGCGGCAGGGCCAGCGTATAAACGGCGAGATACTGACGCTCGGGTCCGAGTCCGCAGGCTCGCACGGCTGCCATTTCGCTTTCGTGATAGAGCCGGCCTAGCGCCAGCATCACCGCCAGCAGCATCGCGATGGGCACGAGGACCATCAGGTTCTCGAGGGTCGTGAGCCCGATCAGCGCAAACACGATGTCGTGGGGAAAGCCGCGTTCGGCAGCCACGCCCAGGATGCGCGCCAGCTGGTAGCTCACGAGTATCGCCAGCAGTACCGCGGTCACGGCGGCCAGCGCCACCGAGATTTCGCGCAGGATGTAGCGGTCAATCGTAGCAAACAAGGCTGATTTTCCGCGGATCCCGGCGCGCGGATCCGTCCTTTTGGATTAAACTGGCGCGGACACGGTAAACCAGCACGACAGCGCACTCAACGGCCCCGCAGGCCGGCGAACGCGCGCTCGGGGGATACAGAACCATGCAGTTCCATGCCACCGGAGCATCCGCGGCACGTCAGCGTACGGCCTGCGCCATCGTCGGCATCCACGACAAGGGCGTAATGACCCCTGCCGCGCGCGAACTCGACCGCGTGAGCGGCGGCGCAATCGCCCGACTGCTGAAACGGGGCGATTTCGCTGGCAAGACCGCGGAACTGCTGCCGCTCGTCGCGCCACGCCGCGGGCCCGCCGAACGACTGCTGCTGGTCGGGCTCGGCGCGCGCGCCAGCTTCGGACGTAAGGCCTACCGCCGTGCGCTGGTCGCGGCCATCCAGTGGCTCGCCAAGAGCGGAGCGGCGAATGCCGTCTCCTACCTGGCCACTGACCCGGTGCCAGGTGTCGAACCTTATTACGCGGCGCGCCACGCGGTCGAAAGCGTCCTGGCGACGTTGTATCGCACGCCCGACATGAAATCCGGTCGCAAGCCGCCGCTGGCGAAACTCAAGCGCTTCGGCATCGCCTTGCCGGCAGCAGGACTGTCCGCGGGCCGGCGCGGGGTGCAGGACGGCCGCGGCATCGCTGCCGGCGTTTCGCTGATGCGCGATCTGGCGAACCTGCCGGCCAATGTCTGCACGCCGAGCTACCTCGCCGCGGCTGCGCGCAAACTGGCAGGAGAACACAAGAGCGTAGGTGCACGCGTGCTCGACGCGCAGGAGATCCGCCGGTTGCGCATGGGCTCGTTCCTTTCGGTGACGCGCGGCTCCGACGAGCCGCCGCGCCTCATCGTGCTCGAATACCGCGGCGGTCCCGCGGGAAAAGCGCCGGTCGCCCTGATCGGCAAGGGAATTACCTTCGACACCGGCGGCATTTCGCTGAAGCAGCCACCGGGCATGGACGAAATGAAATTCGACATGTCGGGCGCCGCCAGCGTGATAGGCACGATCAAGTCGCTGGCCAGCATCGGCGCGAAGCTGAACGTGGTCGGTGTGATCCCGACCTGCGAAAACATGCCGAGCGGCCGGGCGACGAAGCCCGGCGACATCGTCACCTCGATGTCCGGGCGCACGATCGAAGTGCTGAACACGGACGCCGAAGGCCGGCTGGTCCTGTGCGACGCCATCACGTATGTCCGGCGCTTCAAGCCGAGCGCCGTAGTCGACATCGCGACCCTCACCGGCGCCTGCGTTATCGCACTCGGCGCACATTACTGCGGACTGTTCTCGCCCGACGAGAAGCTCGCGGCCGCGCTTGCCGAGGCCGGCGAGCGCGCCGATGACCGCGCCTGGCGCCTGCCGCTTGGCGAGGAGTATGCGGACCTTCTCAAGAGCAACTTTGCGGACCTGGCGAACGTGGGCGGCCGCGAGGCCGGTGCGATCACCGCCGCGTGCTTCCTCTGGAAGTTCACCGACGGCCTGCGCTGGGCGCACCTCGACATCGCGGGAACCGCTTACCTGTCCGGCAGCCAGAAAGGCAGCACGGGCCGACCGGTTCCGCTGCTCGTCGACTGGCTGCTGCACGGGCGCTGATCCGGTGCCCGCACCCCGCGTGGATTTTTACGTCCTCGCAAGCCACGAGCCGGCGGCTCGCCTGCGCTTTGCGTGCCGGCTCGTCGAGAAGGCATGGAAAAAGCGTCATCGTGTGCGTGTACAACTCGATCCGGGCGGCGAGCTCGAAGCGTTCGACGACCTGCTCTGGACTCACGCGGATCGCAGCTTCGTGCCGCATCACCGGCTTGGCACGGGTGAACCGTTACCCGATGGCGCGCCGGCACCCGTAGTCATTGCGGACTCCGAAGACCCCGACGCCGGCGACGGCGACCTGATCGTGAATCTGGCGCAGTCAGTGCCACCCCGCTTCGACCAGTTCGAGAGGGTTGCGGAGATCATCGACGCGGACGAAGCACGACGCCGGCACGGGCGCCAGCGCTTCCGGCTGTATCGCGAGCGGGGCATCGATCCCGCGACGCATGACATGAAGGATGAGTCGTGAGCCGCGACGGCCCGCGCGAATTGCCGATCCTGACGGATGTCGTGGAATTCCACGCCACCGGCCGGTTTCCTCGGCCGGAGCAGGAGCCGGCGGATTCCTTCGCCTCGGACCTGCTGACCGAAGCCGACATCGCGGCACTGCAGGCGGCGCTCATCAGCCGGACGACGGCGCTTGCGGAGGAACTGACGCGGGAGGCGGCAAGCGACATCGAAGCCCTCCTGGTCGAGCGCGTGGTCGATCGCCTGCGCGCGGCACTGCCAGAACTGGTCGCGACCGCGATTCGCGATCAGCTCGCACCCGGCGACGACTGATTCCCGCCGGCGGCATGGACAAGACCTTCTCGCCGGGCGAGATCGAAGCGCGCGTTTACCAGCTCTGGGAGACGAACGGCCTGTTCGCGCCGGCGGGCGACGGCTCCCCCTACTGCATCGTCATACCGCCACCCAACGTCACCGGCACGCTGCACATGGGGCATGCGTTCCAGGACACGATCATGGATGCGCTGACGCGCTTTCATCGCATGGCGGGCGACCGGACGCTGTGGCAACCGGGCGCAGACCACGCCGGCATCGCCACGCAGATGGTGGTCGAGCGCCAGCTCAACGCGGAAGGCTTGACCCGCCACGATCTCGGGCGCGAGCGCTTCACCGAACGCGTCTGGCAATGGAAGGAACAATCCGGCGGCGCGATCGCGCGCCAGATGCGCCGGCTGGGCGCTTCGGTTGACTGGAGCCGCGACCGCTTCACGATGGACCCGGGCATGTCGCAGGCGGTCCAGGAGGCGTTCCTGCGTCTGCATGACGAGGGCCTCATCTATCGTGGCAAGCGGCTGGTCAACTGGGATCCGGTGCTGAAGACGGCGCTCTCCGATCTCGAGGTGCAGTCGGAGGAAGCGGACGGTCATCTCTGGCACATCCGTTATCCGTTCGCCGATGGCCAGGGCCATGTCACGGTTGCGACGACGCGCCCGGAAACGCTGCTCGGCGACGCTGCCGTCGCCTTCCACCCGGATGACGAGCGCTACCGCGGACTAAATGGCCGGCGCATCGCATTGCCGCTGACCGATCGCGAGATCCCGATGATCGCCGACGACTTCGTTGACCCGGCCTTCGGTTCCGGCCTGGTGAAAGTTACGCCCGCGCACGACTTCAACGATTACGAAGTCGGTCAGCGCCATGGGCTGCCGCTCATCAACGTGCTCGCGCCCGATGCGACGATCGGCGACGCGGCGCCGGTCCGTTATCACGGCCTCGACCGCTTCGACGCGCGCCAGCGCATCGTCAGCGAGCTCGAGGCTGCCGGGCTGGTCGAGAGGGTCGAGCCGCACCGACTGGTAATTCCGAAAGGCGATCGCAGCGGCGCCGTCCTCGAGCCCTGGCTGACCGACCAGTGGTACGTGCGGATTGCGCCGCTCGCAGAACCCGCCATCCGTGCGGTCGAGGACGGGCGCATCCGGTTCGTCCCCGCGAACTGGGACCGGACCTATTTCGAATGGATGCGTAACATCAAGGACTGGTGCATCAGCCGGCAACTCTGGTGGGGCCATCGCATCCCGGCCTGGTACGGCCCGGACGGCGCCGTGTATGTCGGCCGGAGCGAAGCGGACGCGCGCGCGCGCGCCGGCCTTCCTGCAGACCTGCCGCTGGTACAGGACGAGGACGTGCTCGACACCTGGTTCTCGTCCGCGCTGTGGCCGTTCTCGACGCTTGGCTGGCCCGGCGATACGCCCGAGTTGCGCACGTTCTACCCGACCAGCGTGCTCGTGACGGGTTTTGACATCATTTTCTTCTGGGTCGCGCGCATGATCATGATGGGCCTGCGCTTCATGGGCGATGTGCCGTTCCGGGAGGTCTATGTCCATGGCCTGATCCGCGACCATGAAAACCAGAAGATGTCGAAATCGAAGGGCAACGTCATCGATCCGCTCGACATCGTCGACGGCATCGGGATCGAGGAGCTCGTCGCCAAGCGCGTGACCGGCCTGATGCAGCCCCAGCTCGCCCCGGCGATCGAACGCTCGACGCGCAAGCAGTATCCGCGGGGCATCGCCGCGCACGGCACGGATGCGCTACGATTCACGTTCGCTGCGCTGGCAACGCAGTCGCGCGACCTCAGCTTCGACCTCGGCCGTGTCGAGGGCTACCGCAATTTCTGCAACAAGCTCTGGAATGCGGCGCGCTTCGTGCTGATGGCGGCGGAGTCGCCGGTCGAAGCCGGTCCCGAGACCCTGGCGCCCTACGATCGCTGGATTCGCTCACGGCTCGACGCCACCATCGCCGCCGTGCGCGACGGCTTCGCCGGATACCGGTTCGACCTCGCCGCGCAGGCGGTTTACGAGTTCACGTGGTATGAGTTCTGCGACTGGTACCTGGAATTCTCCAAGACCGTGATGCAGTCCGCGGACGTCGGCGCGGACCAGCGCCGCGGCACGCGCCGCACACTGCTCGAGACGCTCGAAGCGCTGCTGCGACTGCTGCATCCGCTTATGCCCTTCATCACCGAGGAAATCTGGCAGCGCGT
>JALYJS010000011.1 GCA_030799345.1 Pseudomonadota bacterium
TTCGTAGTCTGGTCATTGCGCCAGACTACGAAAGTACGACCCGGCACCAAAAAAGGCGGACATGAAGCGGGTACAAGGGCCAGTGTTGATTGCGCTGCTGGCGGTTGTCGCCGTAGCGGCGGTCGCGGCGTCGATCGCATTCGGCAGCTCCGATATCGATGCGCCCTGGGAACGGTTCGCCGACGGCGATCCGCTGGTACGCACGATCGTGCTCGAACTGCGCCTGCCGCGCGCGCTCGCGGCATTCGGCGCGGGCGTCGTGCTCGCGCTCGCGGGCGTGCTGATGCAGGCACTGCTGCGCAATCCGCTGGCCGATCCCTACGTGCTCGGCGTGTCCGGGGGCGCAGCCGTCGGCGCGCTCAGCGTCATGCTCGCAGGCCTTGCCGGCATCGCGGTCGACGCCGGCGCGGCGATCGGCGCCTTCACTGCGATGCTGCTCGTATTCGCGGTTGCGCACGGCCCGGGCGGCTGGACCACGACGCGCCTGCTGCTGACCGGTGTCGTCGTCGCGGCCGGCTGCGGCGCGGTCGTGAGCCTGCTGCTGTCGCTCTCCGACGACCTGCGCCTGCGCGGCATGCTGTTCTGGCTGCTCGGCGATTTTGGCTACGTGCGCACGCCCTGGTCGCTGCTTCTGCTGGCGCTGGTCGCGATGCCCGCCGGGCTGCTGGTCGCGCGTCCGCTCGACGCGCTCGCGCGCGGCGAACTGCAGGCGCGCCTGCTCGGCGTGCCGGTGCGCAGGTTGCGGATCGGGATCTACGTCGCCGCCTCGGTGCTGACCGCGGCTGCGGTCACGACGGCGGGCAGCATCGGTTTCGTCGGCCTCGTGACGCCGCACCTGGTGCGGCTCGCGGCCGGGTCGTCGCACCGGATCGTGATCCCGGCCTCGGCGCTAGCCGGCGGCGCGCTGGTCGTCATTGCGGACCTGTTGGCCCGGACCATCGTCGCTCCCCGGCAGCTTCCGGTCGGCGCGCTGACGGCGCTGATCGGGGTGCCGCTGTTCCTTTTATTGATGCGGCGCCAGCCTGCGGCATGAGCCGGCCGCCCCGTCAGCCCGGAGCCTTATTTCGTTGTGCTGACGGGCTGGCTTTGCGCTGTAATGCGTGCCATAAACCCGATCCCGCAACAGGAGTCATTTCATGCGCGCCCTCCATACCGCTTCGATCGTTATTGCGCTGTCATTCTCAGCCGCGGCCGTCGCCGGCGATTTCGATGGCGCCGTGCCCCTGAGCTGCGAGGCCAAGACCGGTCATGACTGCCTCCCCGGACAAGAAGCTTGCAGCCGCCTGAAACCGGAAACCGACATTGCGCCGGTTTTCGGCGTCGACTTTGCGAAGAAAGAAGTCCGGTCACCGTACCGCAAGGCGCTTTTGCCGGTCGCGCATACGACCACCAACAAGGATTCGATCGTGCTGCAGGGCGCCGATCTGCAGTTTGCGTGGAGCGCCCTGATCGACCGGAAGACCGGCGAATTGACCGTGACGGTCGCGGACAACAAGGGCGCCTATGTCGCATTCGGTCAATGCAAGGCCGAGGCAGCGAAACAATAGGTTTGTGTCGAGAGTGACTGAATAGTGTCGCAACGAAGGCGCCCTAGGTATGGGCGTCATACAACCAATGGAGTATCCCTGATGAAACGCAAGAGTTCCGTCGCGGCGCTTTGCGCCCTGGTGCTGCCGCTGTCGATCGGCGCGGCGCAGGCTGCCAAGCCCGTCGATCCTTCCTCGCTTCCCAAGGTTGAGTGCTCCGCACTCAAGTTCAGCGAGGCATTTCTGAGCAAGTACCCGAAAGCACCGGAGGCCTGCCTCGAAGCGCGCGATCTCAACGGCAAGCGTTATGCGAAATTCGACGCCAAGGTGTACATCACGGGCCCCGATATCACCACCGTGACGCTGGTCAATGCAGAGGGCGACTCGCTGGACACGTTCAGCCTGAAGCCGGGCCCGGACCAGAAGATCAAGATCAACGGGAAGGACACGAAGTTCTCGGAATTGCGCGTCGGCGAGAAGATCACGTTCTGGGTATCCGAAGACCGCATGGAAGCGTCCGAATTGCCGGGATCGAGCGAAAGCTCCTGGGCAGTATTGCCGCCTTTAAAGAAGCCCTGAGCGGCTAGCTAGGGCAAAGGCAATGATCCGGCGCGTCGCGCCGGATCCTTGCTTGCGCCAGGTCGACAACAACAAGGCAGGTAATCAGTGGCCACCAAGGTAAGACTGGTCAATCAGAACTGGTGGATCACCACCCTGATGATCCAGCCATACAAGTATTGCCCGCCGCTGACGAAAGACATCCAGTGCGACGTGCTGATCGTCGGCGGCGGCTTCAGTGGCATGAGCGCCGCCGCCCAGTTCCTGCGCAAGGGCCTGAAGGTCGTGCTCGTCGAGAAAAACATCGTCGGCGGAAGTTCGTCGGGCCGCAGCGCCGGCATGCTCACGCCGGACAGCGAACTCGAACTGCACCAGCTGGTTCGCCGCTATGGCGTCAAGGCGGCGTCGGAGATCTGGGATGCCCCGGTGAGCGGCATCCAGCGCCTCGTCGCCACGATCGAGAATTACGACATTCAGTGCGGGTTGCTCAAACAGGATTCCCTGTTCCTCGGTCTCGGCAAGGGCGGCGTCCACGACGTCGAGTCCGAAAGGGAGTGCCGGGAAAGCGTGGGTTTCACCGACCAGCGCACCTACGACGAAGCCGGGTTGAAGGCCATTCTTGGTGCCCAGGGATATACGGCGGGCATCCGCTACGGCGGCACGCACGCGATCAATCCGCTGGCCTGCCTGCAGGGCATCAAGAACGTGCTGATCGACCACGGCATGCAGGTCTTCGAAAGCACGGAGATGGAGCGGCTCGAGGACCACACGGCCTACACGCATGCGGGCAGCGTGACCGCGGACAGCATCATCATCGCCGTGGACAAGCTCTCCAAGTCGATCAATCCGCTGGCCGACGAGGCATTTCACGCGCAGACGTTCCTCGCGGTCACCGAGCCGCTGACCGACAAGGAGCTGCGAATCCTCTTTCCCGATGGCGAGCAGATGCAGTGCTGGGACTCCAAGCTGGTCTATTCGTATTTCCGGTTGACGGCGGACAACCGCCTGCTGCTCGGCGGCGGCACGCCCGTCACCACCTTCCTCAAGGATGCCTTCAACAACCCGGCCATTATCCGCAAGGTCATCCGCGATTTCGTCAGCCACTTCCCGGAGCTGGGCGAACTGTCCTTCATGCAGTTCTGGCCCGGTC
>JALYJS010000014.1 GCA_030799345.1 Pseudomonadota bacterium
TTCGTAGTCTGGGCGGCCAGACTACGAAAGTACGACCCGGCACCAAATGGGGAGAGTGGTCGATGCTGGGGATGATGTTTCCGGGGCAAGGCTCCCAGTCGGTCGGCATGCTGTCGTCGCTCGCCGCCGACGAGCCCGTCATTCAGCAGACTTTCGCCGAGGCGTCGGCCACGCTCGGCTATGACCTGTGGTCGCTGTGCCAGCAGGGCCCGGAGGAAACGCTTTCCGCCACGGACCGGACACAGCCGGCCATGCTCGCCGCGGGCGTCGCCGTCTGGCGCTCCTGGGAGAAGGGCGGCGGTCGAAAGCCCGCGGTCATGGCGGGACACAGCCTCGGCGAGTACAGCGCGCTGGTCGCTGCGGGCGCCATCGAATTCGCGGCCGCCATCGATCTGGTTCGTTTCCGCGGAGAGGCCATGCAGCGAGCCGTGCCCGCGGGCGTCGGCGCCATGGCCGCGGTACTGGGCCTGGACGATGCGGTCATCGAAGCGGCCTGCGCACAGTCGGCGCAAGGTCAAATCGTCCAACCGGTGAATTACAACTCGCCGGGCCAGCTGGTGATTGCGGGCCATGCGGCGGCCGTGGCACGCGCGATGGAGGCCTGCAAGGCGCAGGGCGCGAAGCGCACCGTCCTGCTGCCGGTATCCGTGCCCTCACACAGCGCGCTCATGAAGCCGGCTGCGGAAGAACTGCGCGGGCGTCTGAAGTCGCTGCCGGTCCGCATGCCGGGTATTCGGGTGCACTCCTTTGATGGCGGAACTTACGACAGTGCGGATGGCATACGCGACGGTTTATACCGGCAACTGTTCAATCCGGTGCGCTGGTCGGCTATCGTCGCGGCGATGATCGGTTCGGGTGTCAGGCAGTTGTGCGAGTGCGGCCCGGGTAAGGTGCTGGCGGGCCTTGCGCGCCGCGCACCCGGCGGACGCGACCTCGCGATTCATGCCATCGAAAGCGGGCCGTCGCTGGAAGCCGCTTTGGCCGCATCTACCGGGAGCGATGGAACATGACGAGCCGCACCCTGTCCGGCGAGATCGCGTTCGTCACCGGCGCATCGCGCGGCATCGGCCGCGCCATCGCACTCACACTCGGCGCCGAGGGTGCGACCGTCATCGGCACCGCTACCGGAGCTGACGGTGTCGTCGCCATCGATGAAGCGCTCAGGTCAGCCGGCATCGCCGGCCGCGGCATGGTGCTTGATGTCGCCAATGGTCCTGCAATTGATGCCGCAGTGACCGACGTCGAAAGCCGGGAAGGCGCAATCTCGATCCTCGTCAACAATGCAGGCATCACGCGCGATACGCTGTTGCTGCGCATGAAGCCGGAGGACTGGGATGCCGTGATCGACACGAACCTGGGTTCCGTGTTCCGGCTCAGCAAGGCCGTCCTGCGTGGCATGATGAAGGCGCGCAAGGGACGCATCGTCAACATCTCGTCCGTGGTCGGACTGGTCGGCAACCCGGGACAGGCAAACTATTGCGCGGCGAAGGCGGGCATCGGCGGGTTTACGCGCTCGCTCGCGCGCGAAGTCGCCTCGCGTGGTATCACGGTCAATGTCGTCGCGCCGGGCTTCATCGATACCGACATGACGAAGTCGCTGACGGACACGCAGCGGCAGGCGATGTCGGCGCAGATACCGCTTGGGCGGCTGGGCGAGCCCGCCGATATCGCTGCTGCCGTGTGCTTTCTGGCCGGTCCTGCGGCCGCCTGGATCACCGGGGAAACCCTGAACGTGAACGGCGGCATGCACATGGCGTGATCTATAAGGGTTGTTGCGGACCAAAAATGCTTTCAGAAACAGTGCACAAGAAAGGTTTCTGGTAGCCAGTGGGGGGTCCGTGGCATAGAATGGCGGCCCCGGCCGGCATGCGCCGTCATGGGCATCACTAGGTGAGGGACATCAAACCGATGAGCACAGTCGAAGAACGAGTAAAGAAGATCGTCGCAGAGCAACTCGGGGTCAAGGACGAGGAGGTCACCAATGACGCTTCGTTCGTGGACGATCTGGGTGCCGACTCACTGGATACGGTCGAGCTCGTGATGGCGCTCGAAGAAGAGTTCGAGACCGAAATACCGGACGAGGATGCCGAGAAAATTACCACGGTGCAGCAGGCGATCGATTACATCGTCCAGCACCAGTCCAAGGCCTGAAGTCATTCGTGCGCGAGCCCCGGCAGCACTGCCGGGGCTCGCTGCGTCTTACCGGTCGCATCAGCCGGAGGTAACGCCTTGAGCAAGCGACGCGTGGTCGTCACGGGCCTCGGCATGATCACGCCCCTCGGCACGACGGTTGCCGACAGCTGGGCCGGCGCGCTTGCGGGCCGGAGCGGCATCGGTCCCATCACGCGTTTCGATACGACCGGGTTTCCCTGCACGATTGCCGGCAGCGTGCCGGACTTCGACGCGTCGAAGTACATGCCGGCGAAGGAAGCGCGCCGCATGGATCTCTTCATGCAATACGGCGTTGCGGCCGGCGTGCAGGCGATCGCGGACTCGGGGCTCGAGGTGACAGACGCGAATCGGGCACGCGTCGGATTGGTGTTCGGCGCCGGAATCGGCGGGCTCGCGACCATCGAGGAAAACTTCGCCCGGTTTCTTGAAACGCGGACGCCGAAGAAGATCTCGCCGTTTTACATTCCCGCCAGCATCGTCAACATGATCTCGGGCCACCTCTCGATCATGTACGGTTGCACGGGGCCCAATCTCGCGGTCACGACCGCCTGCACGACCTCGACGCACGCCATCGGCATCGGCATGCGCACCATCCAGTACGGCGACGCGGACGTGATCGTGGCAGGCGGCGCCGAAATGGCGCAGACCCCGACGGCGGTCGGCGGCTTCAGCCAGGCGCGCGCGGTGTCGACCCGCAACGACGAGCCGGAGAAGGCCAGCCGGCCCTGGGATCGCGACCGGGACGGATTCGTGATGGGCGACGGTGCGGGCGCAATCGTGCTCGAGGAGTATGAATTCGCAAGAAAGCGCGGCGCGCCGATCCTGGCGGAACTGATCGGCTTCGGCATGAGTGGCGATGCGTTTCACATTACCGCGCCACCTGAAGACGGCGCCGGCGCACGGCTGTCCATGGAGAATTGCCTGCGCGATGCCGGCATCGATGCGACCGATGTGCAGTACGTCAACGCCCATGCGACGTCGACGCCGCTTGGCGACGTGGCCGAAACCACCGCCATCAAGAATGCTTTCGGCGCCCATGCGGCAAGCCTTGCCGTCAGTTCGACCAAGTCCATGACGGGCCACCTATTGGGCGCGGCGGGAGTCGTTGAGGCGATTTTCAGCGTGCTCGCGATCCGTGACCAGGTCGCGCCGCCGACCATCAACCTGGACCATCCGGGCGAAGGCTGCGATCTCGACTTCGTGCCGCATACGGCGCGGCAGATGCGGATCGAAACGGCCATCAGCAATTCCTTCGGTTTCGGCGGCACCAACGGTACGCTGATTTTCCGCGCCTTGCGCTGACTGCCGCGGCCCCGGCATGCGGCGGCTGAATTCTTTGATTCGCGAAATCCCCACGGGAGCGGATCCGGCGGGCCGGATGCTCGCGCTGCATGCGGCGTATCCGGCGCGATATCCGGTGCTGCTCGACAGTGCGGCGAATGGCACGGCGCTCGGCCGGTTCAGCCTGCTGCTGGCCGCGCCCGGCGAATGCCTGACGCTGGATGACGCGGGCAGCGTCAACGGTCCCGGATCAGGCGACGGTTTCTGTGCCAGGCTCAATCACTGGTGGCGCGAAGAAGCCGCCGATCCGCCACCCGCGCCCTGGCCATTCGCCGGCGGGTGGTTCGTGTTCCTGGGCTACGAACTCGCCTCGGAGATCGAGCCGACACTGCGCTTGCCGTGCTCGCCGCTACCGCTGGTCGCCTGCGCCTGGCGCATGCGCGCCGCCTGGCTGCACGATCACCTGACTGGCCAAAGCGTGATCGTCGCTGAACCGGGCGCGGAAGCGGCGGCTGCGGCACTGCGCGCCGACATCGAGGGCGCACCGCCATACGCAGCCGTGCCGATTTGCAGCGCGGCGATCGTGGAAGACGATCCGGCGCTGTATCTCGAGGCCTGCCGCCGGACCCTGCAGCACATCGCGGCGGGCGACGTTTATCAAGCCAATATCGCGCGCGCATGGCGTATGCGGCTGCCCGGGAACTCGTCGGCGGCCGCGGTATACGCGAATCTGCGCGCGGCGAATCCGGGCGCATTCGCAGGTATCGCGGATCTTGGCGGGTTCGCCATCCTGTCGAGCTCGCCTGAGCGGCTCGTCCGGGTACGCGGTCGGGACGTGGATACGCGGCCAATTGCGGGGACGCGCCCGCGGACCGCGGGTACCGACAACCGCTCGATCGGCGAGCTGACCGGCAGCGCCAAGGAACGAGCCGAGCACGTCATGCTGATCGACCTCGAGCGCAACGATCTCGGACGACTGTGTGAACCCGGGACGGTCCACGTGGACGAATTCATGGTGGTCGAGAGCTATGCGCACGTGCATCACATCGTCTCGAATGTCAGCGGCCGGCTACGCCCGGAGATCGCGCCGGGCGATGTGGTCCGGGCGCTGTTCCCGGGCGGAACCATCACTGGCTGCCCGAAAGTGCGCTGCATGCAGCTCATCGGCGACCTCGAAGGCACCGGACGTGGTGCCTACACCGGTGCCATCGGGTACCTGGCGCGGGATGGCAGCATGGACCTGAATATCCTCATTCGCACGATGACGTTGCACGCTGGCGTGCTCGAATGGCGGGCGGGTGCAGGCATCGTCGCCGACTCGGAACCGGAGCGGGAGCTCGACGAAACCCGCGCCAAGGCGCGCGGGTTGCTGCGGGCGCTCGGAAGCGAGGCCTGATGCCCGCCATCGTCAATGGCCACGCCGGCGGCAGCATCGATCCGGCTGATCGTGGCCTGCAGTACGGCGATGGCCTGTTCGAAACCATTGTCGTGCAGGACGGTCGCGCGCGTTTCCTGGACTGGCATCTCGAGCGGTTGGCCGAGGGTGGGCGGCGACTTGAATTGCCATTGCCCGAAGCGGCGTTGCTGAAAAATGAAATCGAACGCGCCTGGCCGCAAGGCCGGGGCGTCGTGAAACTGATCCTTACCCGTGGCGTCGGCGAGCGCGGCTATCGCCCGCCACCCGACCCGCAGGTGACCCGCATCGTTACCGGATACGCATGGCCCGCGGACTTCGAGGCGCGGAAGGATGGCGTCCGGCTCGGTGTCTGCCGTACGCGCCTCGGCCGGAATGCGGCACTTGCCGGCATCAAGCACCTGAACCGCCTGGAACAGGTTCTGGCGCAAGCAGAGTGCGATGATGCGCGAATGGACGAGGGACTCATGCTGGACGATCGCGAACACGCTATCTCCGGGACGATGAGCAACCTGTTCTTCCGGCTGGCGCGCGGGTGGGTCACGCCGCGGGTCACGGAAAGTGGCGTGGCCGGCGTGATGCGCCGCGCCTTTCGCGCCTGGGCCGGCGAACAGGGCATCACCATCGAGGAACGTGACGTTCCCGTCGCAGAGTTGGCGGCGGCGTCGGCGATGCTGATGACGAATGCGGTGATCGGCGCCAGGCCGATCCGGATGTTCGCCCGGCGGGCGCTGGAAGCCGATCCTGCGGTCGTGCGATTCAACGGCTGGCTGGAGTCGCAATGAAACGGTTCGGCCTGTCCGCGCTCGTTGGCGTGCTGCTGGCAGCGGCCTGGTTCGGCTGGCGCCAGTACGAGGAAGCCTGGCTGCAACGCCCGATGCCTGCGCTGGCGACGGTCGAGACATTCGTGATCGACGCAGGCGCGTCGCTGCAATCCGTCGCACAGGCATTGGCAGGGCGCGGCCTGCTCGAGCACAGCGGCACCTGGGTACGCCATGCGAAACGCACCGGGGATACCAAGCGCATCCAGGCCGGAGAGTACGAGCTCCGGCCGGGGACTACGCCCGCGGCGCTTCTGCAGCAGTTTGTCGCCGGCGACGTGCGGCTGTACACCGTGACCATTCCCGAAGGCTGGACGGCGCGGCAGGCGCTCGCGGCAATCCAGTCGCATCCGGAGATCGAGGTCGAACTCGCGGGACTGACCGATCGGGAATGGATGCAACGGCTTGGTCTCGCCGACCTTCATCCGGAAGGGCAGTTCTTCCCGGACACTTACCGGTTTCCGCGCGGCGCGACCGACCGGGAGTTGTTGCTGCTCGCGCACGCACGGCTGAAACGCGAACTGGCCGCAGCGTGGCAGGCGCGTGCTGAAAACCTTCCACTCAAGACGGCATACGAGGCGCTGATTCTCGCCTCGATCATCGAGAAAGAGACGGGCGCGCCGGACGAAAGGCCATTGATCGGCGGCGTCTTCACGAATCGACTGCGTCTCGGCATGCGGTTGCAGACCGACCCGACCGTGATCTACGGCCTCGGCGAATCTTTCGACGGCAACCTGCGGCGCCGGGACCTGCTGGCGGACACGCCGTACAACAGCTATACGCGTGGCGGCCTGCCACCGACGCCGATCGCGCTGCCGGGGCGCGCGGCGCTCGACGCGGCCGTGCGGCCGGAAACGACCGACGCGCTCTATTTCGTGGCTACCGGCAGAGGCGACGGTCGACACTTCTTCGCCGAGACGCTGGTCGCCCACAACGCAAACGTCTCCCGTCACCTGGCCAATCTGCGCGGCGGTTCCGGCGTTCAGGTACGCTGAATCGGTGCGCGGCCGATTCATCACGTTCGAAGGCATCGAGGGCGTCGGCAAGACCACACAGGCCGCGCTGGCTGCGGAATACCTGCAGAGCCGCGGGATCAAGGTCGTGCTGACGCGCGAGCCCGGTGGCACGCCTTTGGCGGAACAGCTACGCGCGCTCGTACTCGAGCCGCGGGAGCGTCCGATCGGCGTGACCGCCGAGCTGCTGCTGATTTTCGCCGCGCGCGCCAGTCACGTCGCCGACCGGATCCGGCCGGCGCTTCGGCGCGGCCGCTGGGTGCTCTGCGACCGTTTCACCGATGCGACGCTCGCCTACCAGGGCGCCGGCAGCGGCGCCAATGTGGCCTGGATCCGGCAATTGGCAAAAATCGCGCATCCCCGTCTGACGCCCGACCGGACATTGCTCTTCGACGCGGCCCCCGGGATCGCGAACGCCCGAGTCGCGGACCGCGGCAACCGGCTCGATCGCTTCGAAGCGGAGGGCAGCGCATTCTTCGAGCGTGTGCGGCAAGGCTATCTCGACATCGCCGCGCAGGAACCCGCCCGGGTGCGCGTCATCGACGCCTCGGCCAGCCAGTCGGATGTCGCGCTCGCCGTAGCCAGCGAGCTCGACACAATGCTCGCGCCGGCGGTGGCGTGATGGCCACGGCCGCGACCGATCCCGACGACACGCGCCTGCCGCCGCCCGATATCCGGCCTGCGCTCGCCCGCGCGGGCCAGCCGTGGCTCGCACCGCTGCGTGCGCGGCTCGCCGCGATGCTCGAACAGCAACGGCTGCCGCACGGAATCCTGATCCACGGCCAGCCCGGGGCGGGCCAGGCGGATATCGGACTCTGGCTCGCGGGCCGCCTGCTGTGCCGCAGTGCGTCCGGTTCACCGTGCGGCAAGTGCGCCGACTGCAATTTGTACTTCGCCGGAACGCATCCGGACTTCCGGTGGATCAGCGTGATGCCGGACAAGAAGGAAATCAGCATCGACCAGCTGCGCGCCCTGTCGGAGGTGCTGTCGCTGCGGAGTTATCGCGGCGGCGCAAAAGTGGCGCTCATCGAACCGGCCGAAGCGATGAACATCAAGTCGTTCAATGCCCTGCTGAAGACGCTGGAGGAACCGCCGGAGGAGACCTACCTGCTGCTCGCGACGAGCCGCAGCGACCGCATGCCACGCACGATCGCGAGCCGCTGCATGCGGCTTCGCGTGCCGCTGCCGGCGGCGGCCGACGCGGCCGAATGGCTGCGCCAGGCAGGCATTGCAGCCGGTGCCGAAGGCCTGTTGCGGCTCGCGAACGGCGCGCCGTTCCTCGCGGCCGACTATGCCGCGGCAGGGTTGGGCGATCTTGACGCCGAAATGAACGAGGCGCTCGCGAATGCGGGTGCCGGGAGTCTGAATCTCGTCGGCAGGGCCAAGGCCTGGGCGGATAAGGCGCCCGGGGCCCGGCTGTACTGGCTCGAAAGCTGGCTGGCCCGTGGCCTGAAGGAGGCCGGCCTGTCTGGTGAACTGGTTAACAATAATCGTTTACCATGGTTGCGGGGATCGGGGCGTGACACGAAGATACGGGCCGGCTATCGCCTCCTGGACGAATTGAGGGAAGCGCGCCGGCTGCAAGGCGGTTCACTGAACACGCAGTTGCTGTTCGAGCGCCTGCTGGTTTCGCTGACGGCGTTCCTGCGCGGCGCGCCGGATTGAATGCAGGAGTCATCGGAGTGAAGATGCGCGCGCCATCGACCAAGCCTGGGCTGCTCACGCTCACCATCAAGGACAAGAGCGCGCTCTATCTTGCCTACATGCCATTCGTGAAAAATGGCGGCCTGTTCATCCCGACCAACAGCAGCTATCGCCTGGGCGACGAGGTGTTCATGCTGCTGAATCTGATGGGCGAAGAGGAAAAGCTTCCGGTCGCCGGCCGCGTCATCTGGCTGACGCCCAAAGGCGCGCAGGGCAAGCGCACCGCCGGTATCGGCGTCCAGTTCAGCGAACAGGATCGCGGCACCACGCAAAAGAAGATCGAGTCGTACCTGGCCGGCGCACTGGGCGGCGACAAGGCGACGCACACGATGTAACCGGCCTGCGGCTAGTCGGGACCGAGCTTGTTGCCGGTCAGCCCGCCTTGCAGGCAGTAAGCGTCGAATCCGCGTTCCGACAGCAGGAAGGCCGCGGCGGAACTGCGCCGGCCCGAATCGCAGACGGCGACGTAGGGCGTAGCGGTATCGAGCGTCTTGATCTTCAGCCGGATGAAATAGAGCGGCACGTTCAGCGCTTCGTCGAGATGGTAGCCGTCGAACTCGCTCGGCAGGCGCACGTCGAGCCAGCGCGCTCCGCGCCCGATCAGCTCCCGCGCGTGCTCCAGATCGACCCAGTGCAGCAGCGGCTCGTTGAGCAGTTCCTTGAAGTCGTCCTTGCCGAGACGCACCAGCGCGCCGTCCGTGGTCATGGTTACGGTCGCATTGCGCTTTGCATCGGAGATCAGCGCCTCTTCGCCGAAGGACTCGCCGACGCCGAGGTCGGCGAGCTTGAGGCCGTCCCGGTTCATCGGCGTTTCGCGAGTGACGACCGCGGAGCCCTTGGTGATCACGTAGAAATAATCGCCGTCCGCGCCCTGCTTGATGATGACTTCGCCCGCGCGGCAGGCGACATGCTGCATGCGCATGAAAAGTGCCTGGAGGTTCGCCGGCGGTATACGGTGAAACGCCTTGGTCTGCAGCAGCACCGTCATCCAGTCGTCCGCGTCCGCGGAAGTCGTACCCGTAATCTCGCCGACTTCGTAGGTTCCGGTCTGGTCCCAGGTGATCAGCACGTCCAGCAGGTCGGAATCCACCGCGACAAAAGTGATATCTGACATCGCGCGCGCGGTGAA
This sequence comes from Pseudomonadota bacterium, assembly GCA_030799345.1. Classification (GTDB taxonomy): domain Bacteria; phylum Pseudomonadota; class Gammaproteobacteria; order Steroidobacterales; family Steroidobacteraceae; genus SCUD01. Next base: position 9,535 of record JALYJS010000014.1, read on the forward strand.
GCGCCGCGGCTGGCCGGCACCGACGGCGTTGCGCGCCTCCGGCGTGCCGGCGCGCAGCATCGACACGGTGCGGTCGCCGACGCGCAGTTCGATCTCGCCTTCGACCAGGTAGATCGTGCGCTTGTCGGATTCGCCTTCCTTGAACAGCACACGGCCGGAATCCATCTGCTGCAGCCGAGTCTTGCGGGACAGCGCATGCAGGTTCTCGCGTTTCAGCCCGTCGAGCGGGCTGAAACTGCGCAGCACATCGAGTTCGACCGGTTTTTCTTCCATGATGCCTATCATAGCCTTCAGCGCGGCGTGGTGAATGAGGTCCAGCCGGCATCGGGCCTGAATCGCGGCCCATGCGTCGCAGCCAGCTGTTCCAGGCGCGCGACGATCGCCGACGCACCGCGCGCGCGCGCATAGTGCAGCGGGCCGCCGCGAAACGGCGCGAAACCGGTTCCAAAAATCATGCCTGCGTCAAGCAGATCGGCGTCATCGATGACGCCCTCACGCAGGCAGGCCACTGCCTCGTTCAGGTATTGCAGGATGAGCCTGTCCGTCAGGTCGTCCGGCGCGCTGGCCGCTGTTTGCGGCTTGACCGGCTTGCCATCCCGCCATTCGTAGTAACCGCGGCCGCTCTTGCGGCCGACATGGCCGGCGGCGATCAGTTCGGCCGTGCCTTTCGGAACCGGCATGCCGAAAGCGTCCGCGAGTATGCGGCCGACGTGCGAAGCGACATCGAGGCCAACCGTGTCGGCCAGTTCGATGGGACCCATCGGCATGCCGAATGATACTGCCGCGCGGTCGATCAGCGCGAGCGGAACGCCCTCATCGGCCGCCAGCATCGCCTCGGTCATATAGGGCATCAGGATGCGGTTCACGACGAAACCGGGCGAGCTCCGGCAGGGTAAAGGCAGCTTGTCGAGCTTGCGCGTGAACGCCAGCGCATCCTCGACGACGTCGGCGCGCGTCTGCTGCGAGCGAATGATCTCGACCAGCATCATCTTCGCGACGGGATTGAAGAAATGCAGGCCGACCAGGCGGCCGGGGTCGGCGAGACCCTGCGCGAGTTCCTCAAGCACGATGCTCGAGGTGTTGGTTGCCAGAATCGCTGTCGGCTGCATGGCAGGCTCGAGCTTTGCGTACAGCGCGCGTTTCGCGTCCGCGTTCTCGAATATCGCTTCGATCACGATGTCGGCCTGCGCCACACCCGATCCTTCGACGTCGGGCGTCAACCGCGCCGCCATCTCCGCGGCCTTGGCCGGATCCCGTGCGCGCTTGCCGAAGAATTCCCGAGCCCGCGCCAGCGCGGGTTCGACGTACTTCATTTCGCGGTCCTGCAGCGTCACGGTCAGGCCGCGCGAGGCGCACCAGGCGGCGATGTCGCCACCCATCACACCGGCGCCGACCACATGCACGCGGTTCATCTTGCGCGTGGACTTGCCGCCGAGTGCCTTCAGCCGGTTCTGCAGGAAGAACACCCGGACCAGATTTCGCGACGATTCACTGAGGAACAGGCGGGCGATCGAGCGTGCCTCGGCCTCGAAGGCCGCGGCACCGGCGGCGCCGTGGCGCTCGAACAGGTCGATGATTGCGTAGGGCGCCGGGTAATGTTCCGGATTCGCGCGCCGCGCGACCTGCTTGCGTGCCCGGCCGGCGACGATCGAGCGAATCAGTGGCCATGCGAGCACCCGCTGACCGAGCGGCACGCGTCGCTTTGCCGGCGCCGCCAGCGCGATCTGCCGTGCCGTGGCGTCCAGCTGATCACGTGCCACCAGCCGGTCGATCAAACCGTGCTTCAGCGCCGCATCCGCCCGCAGCGAGCGTCCTGTCAGCATCAGGTCGAGCGCCGCCGGCACGCCGATCAAGCGTGGCGCGCGCACCGTGCCGCCGAATCCCGGGTGGATTCCGAGCATGACCTCGGGCAGGCCGAGATTGAGCCGCCCATCGTCCGCGCCGATCCGGTAATCGCAGGCGAGCGCAAGCTCGAGCCCGCCGCCGAGCGCGAAACCGTGGATTGCAGCGACCGTCGGCACGGTCAGCGACTCGATCCGGTCGAACACCTGCTGACCGGTTCGCACGAGCTGATAGGCCTTTTCGAGGTCCGCGAGTCCGCTGAACTCGGATATGTCGGCTCCCGCGATGAAACCACTGTCCTTGGCGGAGCGGATCACGAGAGCCTTCGCATCGGACGTCTCGATCCTGGCGAGACAATCATCCAGTTCCGTCATGGCGGCGCTGCCGAGCGTATTGGCGCTGCCGCCCTGCAGGTCGAACGTGAGCAATGCCACGCCGTCCGGACCCGTTTCGAGGCGCCAATGCTGCAGTGGTTTTGTCATCATGGAATTATGCACCCCCCACGCCAGGCCCAGGCGCCAGCGCCGGCGCCAGTTCGGGCTGCCGCACGTGGGCGGGATCGACTTCGAAGTCAAATACCAGCGGCAGGTGGTCGGAGAGGGGCACCGCCGGAATATCAAAGCCCGTCGGAACGATACCCTGCCCATACAGGATGAAATCGAGCTCCTTGCGCGGAAAGCGGCTCGGGTAGGAAGGCTGGCTGGCGACGTTGGCGCTGCGCAGGCCGGCAGCCTGCATGAACAGGTAGATCTCGTGCTCGCCCCAGAACGTGTTGAAGTCGCCCGCGACGATCACGGGTTTGGTCTGGCGCCGCACGAGCTGATGCAGGTGCCTGAGCTGGTTATGGCGGTGACGGAACTTGAGGGACAGGTGCACGAGGAACACGGCGACGTTCTCGAGTTCGAGTTCGATGATCAGCTTCTTGATGCCGGCCTCGAAGTAGTGAAACCGTTCGCCCCGCACGCGCGGCGCAGCCAGGAAGGCATTCGCCTGCTTGCGCACGATGGGCATGAACTGGTTCAGGGAGTCCTCGCCGTACTTGCACTGATAGGTCGAGAAGTGGGACAACCGGCTGGCAATGAATTCGGCCTGGTTGACCATGCCGCTACGGATCGAGCCCGTATCCACCTCGATCAGCCCGACGATGTCAGGGTCCCGGCCGGCGATGAAGTCGGTGATGCGTTCAAGCACCTGGCGACTGCTGCGCAGGTAGCCCGCTCCGGGCACGGGCAGGTGAAACGAGGGGCCCGTTCCGGTGCCGTAGCGGATGTTGTAGAGAAGCAGTCGCATCTTTCGTATTCTAGGGTGCACCGCAGCATGAGGGGCGCCAACCGTGACGGAAAACAACCCGATACGGCTTTTTGTCACGCATCTCTATGCGCCGGACGAATCTTACTTCCGGGTGTTCGAATACCTCGAAAGTACCCCGAATTTCTTCTACCAGAACCTGGCCACGCCCGAGAAGCCGCCGCGCAGCAAGGAGAAGGAAGCCATTCGCGAGGACCTCCGTCGCCAGATGAGCGACGCGGAAGTGATCGTGCTGCTGTCATCTCTCTACGGACGCGATGCCGTACTGATCGAATTCCAGGCGCTGTATGCCAAGTCCTGCGACAAGCCCCTGGTCGTCTTGGAACCGTTCGGCATGGAGGCCCCGATGCCGGCCAAGCTGCGCGAAATGGCCGATGAAGTCGTGGCCTGGAATGGGCGGGACATGGCAGACGCGATCCGGCGCCAGGCGCGTCACGAAGACACGACGCGCTGGGACGTAATCGAATTCAAGCTCGATTGACGCGAATCAGCGTCGGAATGCGGGACAGGCCGGTATCCGAAAGGGTCGCCGGCCGCGCCGGGGCTGCCGGAGCGACCCAGGCCGGCGCCAGCAGCCGGTGCAGTTTGTCGAGCATACCCACGATGAGGTTGGCGCAGGCGTCCGCATCGCCGATTGACATCTTGCGGACGGTCGCAACGATCGCGGATTCCCCGTGGGCGGGCGGGATCCGGGTCATTGACTGTCGCAACAAATCAAAGTCCGGGCGCAGCTCGCCAGGAATTTCGTAATTCGGCAGGTCAAGCAGGTGATGCGTGAACGCGTCGGTCAGCCGTTGCTTAATCGGCGTCGACTTGGCCAGCTCCAGCGTGGCTTTGTGCAAGCTCTCCCAGACAGCGGAACTCACGGTGACCGCACTCCCTCGGCAACAGTCGATTCGAGTTTGATCGAATGGTGCCCCGACCTCGCCGTCGAACACCTGGTAGCGACTGGAAATTCCCCGAAACTTCAGATCGATACGAGCCGAATATAGCGCGAATTCTGCGCTTGGGAAGCTCCAACCTCCGGATTCTTGCGCCAAGTCAACATATTCGGTTCTACTGTTCCAGGATCGTCGCGGGGGGCGGGCAAATGGCGGATGCAACGGCAAACAGGCAGGTAGTCGTCCTGGCGGCGTTGGCCCAGCCTACCCGCCTGCAGATCCTGTCCCGGCTAGCGGCCGCCGGCGGCGAGGGGGTGGCCGCCGGAGAGATCGCCCGGTCCATCCGCTGCCCGGCTTCGACCCTGTCCTTTCATCTCAAGGAACTGAGCCGAACCGGCATTTTGGAAGCGCGGCCCCGGGGACGCTTCATCATCTACGGGTTGCAGCACCAGGCGCTCGAGGCCCTGGCCCGATATATCGGGGGACTCGCGAGTCCGGTGCGCGGCAAGCGCGATCGCGCCCAGCTGCAGATGTTCGGCGACTGACGCCGGGCCTCAGTTGCGCACGAGGTGCGCGACGAGGTGGTCGACCGGAGTGGCATCGAGCCGTTCGGTATCTGCGAACAGTGCGCGGATCCTGCCACGCTGACGTTCCGGAAATACCGCCAGGGATGATTCGAACTTCGCAACCAGCAACGGGTAGCCTTCAGCGCGCCGGCGCCGATGTCCGATCGGGCAATCGACCTGGACGCGGGCCGTTGCTGTGCCGTCGCGGAAAAACACCTGAATCGCATTGCCGATGAAGCGCTTGTCCGCGTCGTAATAGTCCACGGTGAACTGCGGATTCTCCCGTACCTCCATGCGCGAGCGCAGGTCGTCGACGCGCGGGTCCTGGGCGACGGCGTCCTCGTAATCCGCTGCCGTGAGCCGGCCATGAATCAGGGGCACGGCGACCATGTACTGGATGCAGTGGTCGCGGTCCGCGGGATTCGCTAGCGGTCCGATCTTGTCGATGATGCGCACACCGGGTTCCTGAGTCTCGATCACGATGCGTTCGATGTCACCCAGACGCCCGGCTACCCGTGGATACAGCTGCATCGCGCATTCGACGGCCGTCTGCGCGTGGAACTCCGCCGGAAAACTGATCTTGAACAGCACGTTTTCCATCACGTAGCTGCCAAAGCCCTGCTTGAACGTGAACGGCTTCCCGCGGAACAGCACATCATAGAAACCCCACTTCGGCGCCGACAGCGCCGACGGGTAGCCCATCTCCCCGGTCATGGCGATCAGCGCGTGGCGCACGCCGCGGCTGGTTGCATCGCCGGCCGCCCAGCTCTTGCGGGAGCCGGTATTGGGCGCATGGCGGTAGGTGCGGAGCGCGCCGCCGTCGATCCACGCGTTCGAAACCGCGTTGATCACCTGTTCCCGCGTTCCCCCCAACAGGGTCGCGACGACCGCGGTGGTCGCGACGCGTACCAGGATCACGTGATCCAGGCCAACGCGGTTGTACGCGTTCTCGAGCGCCGTCACGCCCTGGATCTCGTGCGCCTTGATCATGGCGGTCAGCAGGTCGCGTACGGTGAGTGGCGACCGACCCTCGGCCGCTGCCTTGCGCGAGAGCCAGTCGGCGACGGCCAGGATGCCGCCCAGATTATCGGACGGATGGCCCCATTCGGCGGCAAGCCAGGTGTCATTGAAATCGAGCCAGCGGATCATCGCGCCGATGTTGAACGCCGCCTGCACGGGATCGAGCTCATAACTCGTGCCCGGAACCCGGGCACCACCCGCCATGGTCGCGCCAGGCACCACCGGTCCCAGCAGGCGCGTGCACGCGGGAAAGGCGAGCGCCTGGAAGCCGCAGGCCAGCGTGTCCATCAGGCAGTAGCGTGCGGTTTCATAGGCGACCGGGCTGTCGATGACGGCTTCGCGCGCATAGGCCGCGATGTCGACCAGAACGCGATCGGGGGCGGGCCGCTCGGCGGAGCGGATGTCATGCTGGCTCACGGTTTTCCTACCTCTGGTCGCGCGACGGAACCTTGCGAGGCTCCGGGCCGGTGTAATTCGCGCTCGGCCGGATGATCTTGCCGTCCTGGCGCTGTTCGATCACGTGCGCCGCCCAGCCGGTGGTGCGCGACATCACGAACAGCGGCGTGAACATCGGCATCGGCACGCCCATCAGGTGATACGCGACCGCACTGAACCAGTCGAGGTTCGGAAACATGCGTTTGATTTCCCACATGACGGACTCGATTCGCTCGGCGATGCGGTACAGCCGGTCGTCGCCGGTTTCGGCGGCCAGCGCAGCCGCAACGCGCTTGATTACGACGTTGCGCGGATCGGCGATCGTATAGACCGGGTGGCCGAAGCCGATGATGACCTCGCGCGCGGCGACGCGGCGCCGGATGTCCTGCTCGGCATCGTCCGGATTGCGGTAGCGTTGCTGGATCTCGAGCGCGACTTCATTGGCGCCGCCGTGCTTTGGTCCGCGCAGCGCGCCGATCGCGCCCGCGATGCAGGAATGCATGTCGGCGCCGGTGCCCGCAATCACCCGGGCAGTGAAGGTCGAAGCATTGAACTCGTGCTCGGCGTAGAGGATCAGCGACGTGTGCATCGCGCGAACCCAGGTATCGCGCGCCGGTTGCTGATGGAGCAAGTGCAGGTAGTGACCGCCGGTCGAATCGTCGTCCGTTTCGACCTCAATGCGCTTTCCGGTCAGTGCAAAATGGTGCCAGTAACAGAGCATGGATCCGGTGGACGCGACCAGCCGGTCGCCGATGTCCTGGGCCCCGGCGACGGTGTGCGCGCCCTGTTCCGGCGACTCGCAGCCGACAGCGGAAACGCCGGCCCGGAGCACGTCCATCGGATGCGCGCTCGCGGGCAGCAGTTCGAGTATCGAGCGGATGCGCGGGCTCAGTGCGCGAAACCCGCGCAGCCGGCGCTTGTAGGCGGCAAGCGCCGCGACGTTCGGCAGTTCGCCGTGGATGAGCAGGTGCGCGATTTCCTCGAACTCGCAGGTCTCCGCGATATCGAGGATGTCGTAGCCGCGATAATGCAGGTCATTACCGGATCGGCCGACGGTACAGATCGCCGTATTGCCGGCGACGACACCCGACAGCGCGACGGACTTCTTGGGTTTGAATCCCGGTGCTTTTCCGGCGGCGCTCACATC
>JALYJS010000016.1 GCA_030799345.1 Pseudomonadota bacterium
TATGCTCATGCCGGTACAGGCGCGTCCGCAGGAACTTCTTCATCTGGTGGTGCAGCGTGTCGTGCTGCTCGGAGAATCCGACGATGGGCTTGGACTGTGCGCGCACGGCATCGATGTCCGCCGGCGCGAGTGCGGCCAGGCGCCGGCCCGTCTCCTCGATCAGGTCGGAGACGACCTCGTGGATCATGCGGCGGATGATCTCGTGGATCGCGCGCCGCGCGGGGAGGTCCGGATAGCGCGCGAGCACGGCGTCGTGCTGGCGCGCGAACAGCGGCACGGCGCGCAGCTCTTCGATCGTCACCAGTCCCGAGCGCACGCCGTCGTCCACATCGTGGTTGTTGTAGGCGATCGCATCGGCGAGATCGGCGATCTGCGCCTCGAGACCCGGTTGCGTGCGCTCGATGAAGCGCCGGCCGAGCTCGCCCAGCTCGCGCGCATTCGCGAGTGAGCAGTGCTTCAGGATGCCTTCACGCGTTTCGAAGCAGAGGTTGAGGCCGCGGAACTCGGCATAGCGGTCCTCGAGCTCGTCGACGACGCGTAGCGACTGCAGGTTGTGCTCGAAGCCGCCGTACTCCCGCATGCAGTCATTCAGCGCATCCTGGCCGGCGTGGCCGAATGGCGTGTGGCCGAGATCGTGCGCAAGGCAAATAGCCTCGGTCAGCGGTTCCGAGAGCGCCAGCGCATTGGCGACCGACCGGCCGATCTGCGCGACCTCGAGCGAATGCGTGAGCCGCGTGCGGTACATGTCGCCTTCGTGGTTGATGAACACCTGCGTCTTGTAGACCAGGCGACGGAAGGCGCTCGAATGCAGGATGCGGTCGCGGTCGCGCTGGAACTGGCCGCGGTAGTCGGCGGGCGGTTCCGGATGGCGGCGACCGCGCGAGTGCCGCTCGAGCGCCGCATAAGGCGCAAGTCCCGCATCAGGATCCCGGCCCTTCGTCACGCGCCGGCCCGTTCCGTCAGCAGCGCATCGAGCACGTCCGGCGGATAGTCCGCGCTGATCGTCGCCGCACCGATGCCTTCCAGCAGCACGAGCCGGAGCCTGCCGTCCGCGACTTTCTTGTCCATGCCCATCAGTTCCAGCATGCGTGCCCGCCCGAGCCGCGGCGGGTCGACCGGCAGGCCCACACGTAGCAGCAGCTCCCGCACGCGCATCGCATCGGCGCCGGGCAGAAGCCCCATGCGCGCGGAGAGCTCGGCCGCGAGCACGATGCCGGCGGCGACCGCCTCGCCGTGCAACACGTGGCCGAAGCCCGCGCCGGCTTCGATGGCATGCGCGAAGCTGTGGCCCAGGTTGAGGACCATCCGGGGGCCATTCTCGCGTTCGTCTGCGGCGACGATCGCCGCCTTGATCACGCAGGCGCGGCGAATCGCCTGTTCAAGTGCCGCCGGATCGCGCGCCAGCACGCGATCGGCATGCTCCTCGATCCAGGAATAAAACGTCGCGTCGGCGACCAGCGCGGCCTTGACGATCTCGGCGAATCCCGCGCGCAGTTCGCGGTCGGGCAGCGTGCCGAGGGTGTCGGTATCGGTGATCACGGCAGACGGCTGGTGAAAGGCGCCGATCAGGTTCTTGCCGCCCGGATGATTGACGCCGGTCTTGCCGCCGACTGCGGAGTCCACCTGCGCGAGCAGCGTGGTCGGCAGCTGGACGAAGGCGATGCCGCGCTGGTACGTGGCCGCGGCAAAACCCGCGATGTCGCCGACCACACCGCCGCCGAGGGCCAGCACCAGGCCATCCCGGTTCACGCGGGCGGCGACCAGCGCGTCGATGACCGTCGCAACGGCGCCAAGGGTTTTCTGCTGCTCGCCGCCTGGCAGCACGCAGCGGGCAAACGGCCGCCCGGCGAGGCCCTGCTCGAGGCGCGGAAGCCAGAGCGGCGCCACGGTCTCGTCCGACACGACCAGCAGTCCGGCCGCGGCGGCGTGCTCCTGCAGGAGCTCGGCCGAGCCGAGCAGGCCCGCGCCGATCAGGATCGGGTAACCGCGGCGGCCGAGATTCAGGTCGATGCGCTGCATGCGTTCAGCTGTTCCTCACGGCCTTTTCGATCTCAGCGGCGACGGCTCCCGCCGGGCGATTGTCGGTGCGGATGGTGATCGCGGCGATCGACCGATACAACGGGTCGCGGATGCGCATCAGCTCCTCCAGTGTCGCGCGCCGGTCAGCAGTCGCGAGCAGGGGCCGGTGCTGGCTCCTGGCGGTGCGGTCGAGCTGCTGTTCGATCGTCGTGTCGAGGAATACCACCGTGCCGCGGCTCGCGAGACGCTCGCGGTTCTCGGGCAGCAGGATCGCGCCGCCGCCGGTCGCGAGCACGATGCCCGCGGTCCGGGTCAGTTCGTCGATGACGTCGCGCTCGCGGATACGGAAGCCCTCTTCGCCCTCGCGCTCGAAGATATAGGCGATGTCGACGCCGGTGCGCTGTTCGATCTCCGTGTCGCTGTCGACAAAGGTCAAGTCGAGCTTGCGGGCAAGCTGCCGGCCGACTGCTGTCTTGCCGGAACCCATCGGTCCCACCAGGAAAATACTCTGCGCCACGCTCAACTCTTCGGTGCCGGGTCGTACATTCGTAGTCTGGTTTGCCAGACTACGAA
>JALYJS010000018.1 GCA_030799345.1 Pseudomonadota bacterium
CGTAACTCCTGCAGTTCGCGCGCCGCGTCCTCGATGGCGTGCTGGGCCGCGGGCCCGAAACTCGCGACGGCCTCGGACAGCGTCTTGCCTTCGAGTTCGAAGGAAAGCGGCAGCGAACCCATCGGCGTCATCACGGTGGCCTGGCCAACATACAGGGTTGGCCGCGACGGGTCGTCGGCGCCATTGGCGGTCACGGGCGTCAGCCGCCGCACGGTGCCAACGCGCTGGTCGGTGAAAATGTCTTCGCGGTAAAGGGCAGCCGCATCCATCTGCGGGTCGCCCGGACGTTCTTCGTTCATGTGCGAATTTTAGCTGATTCAGCGCGCGACCGCGAAGTCCCGATTGCCCGCGTGCCATTGCGGGGATTCCATGATCGCGGGCAGCACCCCTTCCGGGTCCGACACGACCGTCCACAGGCCGTCGTGGCGTTCATCCATGAACCGACCCTCGATCGCCGAGCGGAACTGCGCCAGCAGCGGATCGTAGTAGCCGTCCGTATTCACGACCACAATCGGGCCGAGGAACAGGCCAAGCCGCTTCAACGTCAGCGCCTCCAGCAGTTCCTCGAGCGTGCCGGTTCCGCCCGCGAGCGCGACGACCGCTTCCGCGCGCGTCAGCATCTGGTGCTTGCGCGAACGCATGTCCTCGACCACGTGCAGTTCGGACAGCCGGTCGTGGCCCCATTCGAGATCGATCATGAACTTCGGAATCACGCCGACGACGCGTCCGCCGGCGGCGAGCGCGCCTTCCGCAAGCGCGCCCATGGATCCGGAACGGCCGCCGCCATAGACAATGCACCACCCCGCACCGGCCAGCAGGCCGCCGAGGCGCCTTGCAACCTCATGGTAGCGGGCATCGCAGACGCGACTCGATGCGCAGTACACGCAGACCGAGTGCTGGGATTCCGTCAGCGCGACCAGTTCCATGCGGACTCCTTCCGTTTCAGCCCGTCGCCTGCAACCCGAGCGTGATCCCGGTGACGCTTGCGAGCAGCGCATCGAGCAGTGCAGCGTCATTTCGCCCCCCCGCCCGCCAACGGCGCAGCAAATCGACCTGCATCAGATGCACGGGATCGAGGTAAGGCGCCCGCAGAATCGTCGAGCGCTGCATCTGCGGACGGCTGTCGAGCAGATCCACTTCGCCCTTCATCCACGTTACCCAACGCGACGTGAGCGCGTGCTCGCGGCGGATCTCCTCGACGGTACTGCTGACGTCGCCTTCGGCGAGCCCGTCGTAATGCGAGGCGATCTCCAGATCCGCCCGCACCAGGTCGAGCTCCACGTCATCCAGCAGATTCACCAGAAAGGGCCAGCCGGCCCATGCCTTGGCCAGAGACGCCGCACCATGCTCGCGCGCGGCCGCGTCGAGCCCGGTGCCGACGCCGAACCATCCGGGCAGCACATGGCGGCTCTGCGTCCATGCGAATACCCACGGCACGCTGCGCACGCCTTCTACCCCTTCACCATCGCGGTGCGCGACCCGGCCGCCGATCTGCATGCGTTCGATCACGTCGATCGGCGTCACGTCCCGGAAGAATTGCAGGAACTCCGGCCGATCAAATACGAGACCGCGATAGCGCGCCCGGCTCGCGTCCGCGATCGTGCGCATCAATGACTGCAGCCTCGCTGCTTCCGCGGCCGGGACCGGCGATTCAAAGCGGTCGAGCATTACCGCATACACCGCCTTTTCGAATGTGCGCAGGGCGATGCGCCGCAGACCGTAACTGTTGCTGATGCCCTCGCCCTGCTCGGTGGCACGCAACCGCCCGCGGGTCGAGCCGGCAGGCGCGCTCTGGACCAGCTTGTCGAGCGGCCCGCCGCCCCGGCTCGCCGTGCCGCCGCGACCGTAAAACAGGCTGAGCTCGACTCCCGCGTCGGTGGCGGTCTTCATCAACTCGGCCTGCGCCTGGTAGATGGCATGTCTCGACGCGGCGATGCCGATCGCCTTCGTACTCTCGGAAAAGCCGACCAGCACGGTCTGGCGACCGCCCCGCGCGTCGAGATGGCGCCGGTAGCTCGGCTCGGCGAGCAGCTCGCCGAGTACCGGCCCGGCCGATTCGAGCGCGGCCACGGACTCGAGCATCGGAACAACGTCGAGCGGCACTTCGCGCGTCTGGCGATCGGTGATGTTGGCCCAGCGGGCAAGCAACAGGGCCGACAGTACATCGTCCGACGCCTCGGTACCGCTCACGATGTACTGGCCGATCGCGCGCTCACCGTACTTGAAGCGTGCCTGCATCATGGCCTCGAACACCGCGAGTGTGCGGCGACCGACTGCGTCGAAGGCGCTGGCCGGGCCAAGATCCCGGGTCAGCGAATCGCAAAGCGTTTTTGAGCGCTGCGCCGGCACGGTCTCGTACCAATCCGGCCGGCCGAGCCCCTGGCGCACCACGTCCCGATGCACCGTTGCATGCTGGCGCACATCGAGTGTCGCTAGGTGGAAACCGAAAGTGCGCGCGCGGCACAGGAGCCGCTCGACCGGAAACAGGCCCGCATGCCGGCCATGATGGACACGCAGGCTGGCCGCGATCAGTTCGATATCGCGGATGAAATGTTCGGCCGACTCGTAGTGGTTCGGCCGGCCGTCGTAGGTGGTCCGCAGGCGTTCCGCCACCTGGCCGAGGAAGATCCGGTACGGCATCCGGTCGTGACGGGTCGAGGCGGCCTCGCGTGCCTTCGGCAGCAGGATGTCGTACTCCGCGATGCGCGCTTCGAGTTCGCCACTGATGCCGACCCGTCCCGCGCTCTGCGTCAGCTTGTCCGCGAGCGCCCGGCAATCCACGAAATACGCGGAGATCACCCGCTGCTGCTGGCGCTGCAGCGTTTCGCGGATCGTCTTCGCGTGGACTTCGGTATTGCCGTCCATGTCGCCGCCGACC
>JALYJS010000027.1 GCA_030799345.1 Pseudomonadota bacterium
GCCCCAGCCAGCGCTGACGTAGAGGCCTGCAACCGGCGTCATGCCCATGATCGGGCTCGTGTCCGGCGAAATGTCCACGATTCCCGCCCACTGGCGCAGGACCCGCAATCGGCTGAGACACGGAAACAGCTCCACGGCCGATTGCGCATTGGCCTCGAAATTCGGCAGCCCGCCGCGCTGCGCATAGGACGGATGCACGTCCGCACCGCCGCCGATCACGATCTCCCCGCGATCGGACTGGCTGACGTAGACGTGGATCGCCGCCGACATCATGACCGTGTTCAGGAGCGGCTTGACCGGTTCCGTCACCATTGCCTGCAGCGCGAGGCTCATGATCGGCAGACGCACCCCGGCCTTCGCGGCGAGCACGCTCGAATGACCGGCAACCGCGAGGCAGACTTTCGCCGCCGTGATCGGACCGCGCGTCGTCTCGACGCCTTTCACGTGGCCGCCCTCGATGCGAAAGCCCGTGACCTCGCAGCCCTGCACGATGTCCACACCGAGACTGGAGGCCGCGCGCGCAAACGCCCAGACGACCGCGTCGTGACGCGAGATGCCACCGCGCCACTGCGCTGCGCCACCGACGATCGGGAATCGGCAACCCAGATTGAGCATGGGCTCGATCCGTCGCAGGTCTTCCGGCGCCAGCATTTCCGCATCCACGCCATTCATCCGGATGGCGTTCACGTTCCGGCGCTGGAACTCGAGTTCGTGCGGACTGTGCGCAAGCGTGATCTTGCCGCGCTGGCTCAGCATGATGTTGTAGTTGAGTTCGCGCCCGAGCTCTTCATACAGGCGAAGCGAGCGTTCGAAGAACTTCGAACTCGACAGGTGGAAGTAATCGGAGCGCGTGACCTGGGTGTTGCGCCCGGAGTTGCCGTGGCCGATCGCGTTTTTCTCGAGCACGGCGATGCGGCGCATGCCGTGCACCTTGGCGAGGAAATAAGCGGTGGCGAGTCCGTGGCCGCCGCCGCCGACGATGACGGCGTCGTAGGCGGGCCGCGGATCCGCGGCACGGATGGCCCGCGGCCATTTGCGATGGCCGTTGACCGCGTGCCGGGCGAGGGCCAAGAATGAGTAGCGTTGCATCGTGTAACCCGGCGGAATGATAGAGCATGCTTCGGATCAATTGCCCGTGGTGCGGAGTCCGCGACGAGCCGGAGTTCAGTTACGGCGGGGAGGCGCATGTGGCACGACCGGAAACCAGCTGCAGCGACGAGGAATGGGCGCAATACCTGTTCTACCGTTCGAATCCGAAGGGCAGCCACGCCGAGCGCTGGTGTCATAGTTACGGTTGCGGGCAATGGTTCAACGTGCTGCGCGACACCGTGTCGCACGAGATCCTTGCGGTGTACCGGATGGGCGAGGCGCTGCCGCAAACGGCTTGAGTACGGTCAGCTCCGGTCGGGCACCAGCCCGTCCCGGCGCATCTGCTCGAGGCGCTCGCGTTCCTGCGCCGCAGAAACGCGGACGTCGGCAAGCAATGCGCGGAAATCGGCCCGCTTCAGCAAAGGCTCGTATGCCGGCTCGTCCTCGATCAGGAACTGCCACTTGTGGATATAGACGCCGAAATCGGCCTGACGCTGCAGGGTGGCCATCGCGTCATCCGGCCGGCCGAGCAGACTCTGCGCCATCGCGCGGCCGTCATTGAGCCAGATCTCACCGCGACCATAGCGGGTGATCTGTTTCCCGGTGTCCGCGAGCAGTTCCTCGGCCAGGGCGCGTGCCCGGCTTTCCTGACCGGTCGTCATCAGCAGCTCGGCGAGTCCGGCGACGCCGATTCCCTGGTCCAGTTGCCCGAGCAGTTCCGGCTCGTCGCCGTCCCAGGACACGGCGGCCCAGTCCTCGAGTGTTCGAATCGCGCGCTCATACTCGCCCGTGGTTCGCGCATGCATGCGGATGGCGCGGGTAATCAGGGACTCGAGCCAGGGATGTGGCAACCCTTCGGCGATAATGGCGTACGCGGCCTCACCCGCCTTCCACCAGTCTTTCCGCAGCAGGTGCAACGACAGCCAGCCATACGGGGGTTGTTCGGTGATGTTCCGTAACGCTGATTCCGCGGCCGTGATATCGCCGACATCCATATAACAGGTCGCCAGCTGTCGCCACGCCAACTCGTTTCCGGGATCGAGCGCGACGGCCAGTTCGGCAAGCTTCAGGGATTCGGTATGGGTGCCGGGCATCATCCAGTAGACCTCGGAGAGACGTAGCAACGCCGGCACGTACAGCGGATCGCGCTGAAGCACCCATTCGAGCAGCCGCGCGGCCTGCGATCGATCGGCCGGCCCGAACAGCAGGTAAGTCGCCTTGATCACGTCCAGGCGCGGCTCCAGCGGGTCGAGCCGACGCGCTTTCTCGATCATCTCGAGCGCTTCGCGGCGCCGCACAACGCTCTGGAACATCACCGTGGCAAGGCCTTCGTAGCCGCGTGCATGGTTGGGCGCGAGTTCAAGGCCGCGCCTGAGGTCCGCATCGGCCGCGGCGAGATCGGAGAAAATATTCAGATAGCCGCGCTCGATAAAGGCTTCGCCGTTCTGCGGAGCCAGCGCGATGGCCGTGTCGAGCAGGCCCATCGCCTCGCTGATGACCGCCGGAAAACGACGTTCCCGGTGGTCGGCAGGCATCTGCTCGGCGAGCGCCACCCGGGCACGCGCCAGCAGGACATAGGCGGCGCCGAACTGCGGGTCATGCCGTATCGACGCCTCCAGCAGTTTGATAGCCGCCGGCAGGTCGGTCACACGCAAGCTCGCGAGCAGCGCACGGCCGCGCAGGAACGCAACATAGGCATCGTAGTCTTCGGTGGCGCCCTGCTGCAGGCTGGCAACGGCATCGGTTCCGGAATCAAGGGTGATCTGCAGGGCGCGCGCGACTTCGATCGCGATCTCGTCCTGCATCGCGAAAACATCCTGCGGCGGGCGGTCGAACTGCATCGACCAGACGCTGGCGCCGGTTTCGGCATCGACGAGGCCCGAAGTGACGCGGAGGCTGCGCCCATCGGTCTGTACGCTGCCTTCGAGCAGGTATCGCACGTTCAGCTTGCGGCCGATCACGCGCAAATCCTCGTCGCGATCCTTGAATGCAAACGAGGAGCTCCGCGCGATGACCGTCAGGCCCGGGAAACGTGCGAGCTGGTGCAGCACCGTTTCCGGGATGCCTTGCGCGAGGATGTCCGTGCCCTCAGCGCCTCCGCGGTCCTCGAAGGCCAGGACGGCAACACTGCGGGCGGGCAGCGGCGTGCTCGCCGTCGCCACTTCCTCCGGAGCCGTTTCCCGCTCGCGATCGAGCAGCAGCCAGGCGCCGGCGGCGACGAGGGCGAGCGTCAGCGCCGGCAGCAGGAAACGCCGGCGGTTTCCCGCTGCGAGCGATGGCGCAACGATCGGTTCCGCGGCGGCGCCTGCGCTATCGATCCGCAGGACGTCGGGCAGCAGGCGATAGCCGCGACCCCGGACGCCTGCGACATAACGGGGCGACTTCGAGTCGTCGCCCAGGCTGTTGCGCAGCAGCTTAATCCGCTGGCTGACGGTCTCCGGGCTCACGACCAGCCCGGGCCACACGCGGTCCATCAATTCATCGGGCGAAACGATGCCGGGCGCAGCTTCGATCAGCGCCACCAGCAGTTCGAAGGTCAGTTTTGGCAGCGCCAGATTGACGCCGGCGCGGGCAACCACCACCCGGCTTGTGTCCACGACCAGGTCGTCGACCCGGTATACCGGGTCAAGTGGCTGCGTGGTGGCGGATTCCCCTGGGGTCTGCGGCGGCATGGGGCCTTGCTTGACACCATTCTCGCGCGGGGAGCAGTCTAATGCACAACTTGGGGGGTGCAGTCATGCAGGGGGAGTGCAGCCATGGCTGTGTTGGTCTGGGCCTGCGCCGACTAGCGGATTGCATTGGGATACGCGCCCTGATCGCAAGCGGCGCGGTCGTGTTGTGTCTGGCCGTTACGCCGCCGGCCGCGCAGGCCCAGGCCTGGCTTCCCGCAAAGGGAAGCAGCAGCTATACGTTCGACTACACCAGCGTGCTCAACAAGAAGCATTACACGCCGACCGGCGGTGAAGTCGACGTCGGCCATACCAGCAGCGAGACCCTGAGTATCGGCGTGAGCTACAGTCCGAGCGATCGGGTACAGATCAGCGCGTCGCTGCCTTACGCCAATACGCGCTACATCGGCCCCGGCGGCGGTGGGCACAACACGCCCCAGGACCACGGCAACTGGCACGGCACCGTGACGGATCTCCAGCTCTCGGTCCATTACCAGCTGGCCGATGGCCCGCTCGCATTCGCTCCTTATATTGGCTTCGTCATTCCGACCAACAACTACGAATCTTTCGGCCACTCGGCCCCGGGCCGGAGGCTCGACGAATACTGGGTGGGGTTCTATACCGCCGCGAGCCTCAACGACTGGATTCCGCGCACCTATGTGCAGCTTCGGGGCAACTATGCCTTCGTCGAGAAGGTGCAGGACATCGCCCACGACCGCAGTAATGCGAGCCTCGAGATCGGGCACTTCCTGAACGATGCCTGGAGCCTCCGTGCGCTGGTCACACGGGTGTGGACCCATGGCGGGATTGATGTGCCGGTGCCTGTCACCAGCCCACTGTTCCCGGATCACGACCGGCTGGCGGCGGAAAAGATGCTGAGTGTCGGCGCCGGCGTTTCCTGGAGCCCGACTGAGCGGATGAACGTCTACGGGCTCTACATGCAGGCCATCGAGGGTGAGAACGCCCACAAGGTCGACCATCGGGTCTCGGTCGGCATGAGCTACGGCCTCGGCTCCCCTTGATCGGCCGGAAACGGCCGGCTTCACCATACTTCACGCAATCTTCACCCGGCCGTCATGCGCGGACGGGCCTCCCCGGCGAGCCTGAATTCGCGACGCGCCGCGTCGTCCGCCCGCCCAGGGCGGTTCAGGAATCGCGGCCTCCGGGCCTGGGAGTCAGTCATGTTCAGGAATCACACACCTATCGGTCACCGGCCGGTTCGCGCCCGGTGGCTGCCATTGCTTGCGGTCATTGCACCGCTTGCGGCCGGCGCGGACGTCATCGCGCTGTTTGACGAGGTGGCCGACGGCACAGTGACGCCGGTCGGCGTAGTCTTCCCGGCGGTCACGCCGGAGGAAATCCGCCCCATCTTCGCGAATGACATCGCCGCCGTGCACATCGCGATGTACGACGCCGTCGTTGCGATCAGCGGCGTCTACGACTACTTCTCCACCCAGCCGACCACGCCGGCTGCCGGCGCCTCGACGGATGCGGCCGCCGCCTCCGCCGCCTGCGGTGTGCTGCGCGGGCTGTTTCCCAACCGCGCACCGCAGTACGAATCCGCCTGCCAGGCCTACCTCGCGGCGCTTCCGGACGGCGATGCGAAGACTCGCGGAATCGCAATCGGCGCCGAAGTGGCGGCGGGGACTCTCGCGTCCCGCGCCAACGACGGCCGGATGACAGCCGTCACGTACACGGCGGGGGACCAGCCGGGCGACTTCCGCGGCGTGAATCCAGTCATGCCCTTCCTCCCGTTCGTGCGGCCCTTCGTATTGACGAGCGCCTCGCAGTTCCGTGCGGACGGGCCGCCGCACCTGTCGAGTTACGCTTATGCCGCCGACCTGAACGAAGTGAAAGCCTATGGTTCGGCCGCGAGCACGGTGCGCACGGCGGCACAGACAGACCTCGCGCGTTTCAACACCGAGCCGCCGCCGCGTTTCTGGCCACGTAACCTGCGCCGGTTCGTCAGCGACGGGCGCAGCACGGTGGAGAATGCGCGGTTGATGGCGATGATCTGGGTCGCGCAGGCCGACGCAGTGCTCGCCTGCTTCGAATCGAAGTACTTCCATGACTTCTGGCGGCCGACCAGCGCGATACAGCTTGCGCACACGGACGGCAATCCGGCGACGACGGCCGACGCAGCCTGGGCTCCGGTGGTCCCCACGCCGAACCATCCGGAATACCCGGCGGCGCATTCCTGCACGGCGGCGTCGGTCGCGACCGCGCTCGAGAAGTTCTTCGGCACCTCGAAGATCGACTTCTTCCTGGACAGCACCGTGGCTGGCCTGACGAACCCGGTGCGCCAGTACCGGACGACCGACGACTTCGTGAGAGACCTGAAGCTCGCACGCATCTACGGCGGCATGCATTACCGCACGTCCGCCGAAGATGGGGCCGAGCTGGGAAAACGGGACGCGAAGATCGTCACGAAGGACTACTTCCGCAAGAAGAAGCGGCAGCCAAACAACTGATGCAGGGTGTGCCGTCGA
>JALYJS010000075.1 GCA_030799345.1 Pseudomonadota bacterium
CGCGATCGCAGCCAGGATGCCGATAATGGCCACCACGATCATCAGTTCGATGAGCGTGAAGCCCTTCTGAATAGCCTTCATTTCATATACCTCTGTTAGAACCAAGGGCGGCGCTCATGCGCCGATGCAATCAAGTAACAGCAAGGATCATGCCAAGCTGCGCGCCGGCCGTAAGTGACGGACTTATCAGTATTTTTTCTTTCTGGCCGGGCGGGGAGACGGTGCGCCGGGGCATTCACGCTGACGCATCGCGTCAGAATGTGACGCTCCGCGTCAGGTCAGGCTATTCGATTCCCAGTTTCTTGATGCGGTACCGGAGTGCCCTGAAGCTGATCCCCAGGGCCCGGGCCGCCGCCGTCTTGTTGAAGCGCGCCGCTTCCAGTGCCCGGACGATCGTGGCGCGCTCGATGTCCTCCAGCCGGTCCGGCAGGGTGCCCGGCCGGTGGGGCGGCACCGTCTCCTCGAACTGGCTCGGTGAGCCGCGGAGCTCAATGTCACCCGGCTCGATCGTACCCCCGTCACAAAGCGTCAGTGCTCGCTCAATCACGTTCTCGAGTTCGCGGACATTACCCGGATAGTCGTGAGTCGCGAGCAACTCCATTGCGGCGTCCGATATTGCTGGCGCCGCCATACCCATGCGGGCCGCGAACCGATCGGTAATCGCGGCCGCGAGTTCCGGCACGTCCAGGAGGCGCTCGCGAAGCGCCGGTACCCGCATCTCGATCACGTTGATTCGATAGAAGAGGTCTTCGCGGAAACGGCCAGCGGCAACCAGTTCGCCGAGATCGCGGTGGGTGGCCGACAGGATGCGCACGTCCACCGGTTGTTCGTGCTGCTCGCCGACCGGGCGAGCAGTCTTTTCCTGGATGAGGCGCAGGAGTTTCACTTGCATCGGGAATGGCAGGTCGGCAACCTCGTCGAGAAACAGCGTTCCGCCTTCCGCCGCCTGAACCAGCCCGGGCTTATCCGCGACTGCGCCAGTGAAGCTTCCCTTGCGATGGCCGAACAACTCGCTCTCCATCAGTTCCGACGGGATTGCGCCGCAGCTCACCGGCACGAATGGCGCATCCTTGCGTGGGCCGCTTTCGTGGATCAGCCGCGCGACCAGTTCCTTGCCGGTCCCGGACTCGCCGGTAATGTGCACGGGCGCCTGGCTGCGGGACACACGGCCGATCAGGGTGCGCAGCTTTTGCATGGGCTCCGAGGTGCCCAGCAGTCGGCGATCAGCCGCCCCCGGACGCCGGCCATCCGAGAGTTTGAGCGCCTGGTTGACCAGCTTGCGCAGATCCGTCACGTCGAGCGGCTTCGACACGAAATCGAAAGCACCGAGCTTCAGCGCCCGCACCGCGGCCTCGATGTGACCGTGCGCCGTGATCACGGCGACCGGGAGATCCGGCGCATGTACCTGGATCCACTCAACCAGATCGAGGCCGTCGCCATCCGGCAGCCGCAGGTCAGTGAGGCACAGGGCAAAAGACTCATTCCCCTGAAGTTGCGCGCGCGCGGACCCGAGGTCGTGCACCGAGCTCGAATCCACGTTCATGCGGGCGAGCGTCAGAGACAGGAGTTCGCAGAGATCCGGTTCATCGTCGACGATCAGTGCGCGGGGATTCGCCATCGGCACGCGTCAGGACTGTTCCCAGCGCTGCGGGTCGGCGAACACGATGCGGAAAATGCTGCCACCGCCATTCCGCGGCTCGAAGACGAGCAGTGCGCGGTTGCATTGCGCAAGCTCCCGCGCGATGAAAAGGCCCAGTCCCGTGCCGCTGGTCTGCGACGTGAAAAAAGGCTCGAATATGCGGTCGGTCAGCGTCGAATCGATGCCCGGACCGCGGTCGAGGACTTCGAGGAACGGGCGATTGCTGCCGGTCAAGCGGCCGATGCGCACTTCAACCTGGTCTTCGGCCATCTGTACGGAATATCGGAATGCATTTTCGCAGAGATTCCACAGGATCTGGTGCAGGTGCGACGGATCGACGCGCACTTCCAGGTCCGGTTCCGGTATCTCGGCAACAAGCTGGCCTGGCTGGTAGCCGCCCGTGGTCAGAAATTCCTGCACGAAGTCGCCAAGCCACTCGCCGAGCGGCATGCGCTCCGGGCGCGTGGTTTCGCGGCGCGCGAGCTGCTGCACATTGGCA
>JALYJS010000090.1 GCA_030799345.1 Pseudomonadota bacterium
TACCGTCCGGGGCCGCTCGCCGGAATCCCCTGGTCGCCGCCAGATTCATGACGAGATACCCTTTGCCTTCCGGCCCGCGCAGTAACTGCGAATTCGATCAGATTCGATGGCGGCGCGGCGCCAGCGATAGGTATCGCCGTCGCTGACGTAGTAGTACACGCTGCCGTTCGGGAACAGCACGACGATGATGCCACCGTAGCCCGCCATGTACGGCACCCATGCGGGTTCAGCACAGTCGATATCCGGGCCGACATCGCGCCCGTAGAAGCCGTGCTGGTAGCGAGTCCGGGCGTCGATGGCCGGCAGACCACGGTTACCGGGCGCGCGCTGCAGGGCTTCGGCCAGCATCCGCGAATCCAGCAGCGACTGAACGGTCGAAGTGCCGTCGCCAGATCCCAGCCAGCGGGCGACGCGCGCAATATCGTCCCGATGCAGCACCAGGCCCCAGCCGGTGAATGGCTGGGCAACGGCATCGTAAGTGCGCCGGGTGACGGCGGTCACGGGGCTGAGTCCAAGTGGCCGCCAGAGATCAGCGACGACGACGTCGTCGTAAAGATCATTCTTGCGACCGAGCCGGCGCTTCACGAAAGCACTGAGAGCGGTGCCGAGCACGTAGGTGTCGGCGGTACGGTAAACCCATCGATTGCCCGGCGCTTCACGGCGTGGGAACGCGGTGCAGGCGTGATGGATTTTCCGCGCATGCGACTCGACCAGGTGAAGTTCCAGGGCAAAATTGGCATGTTCGTCGGCCCAGAGTTCCGGGGAGCGGAAGCGACCAGTCGCCATGTCGAGCGCGTGGACGAATGTGATGTCGTCCCAGCCGCCTGCGCGCGCACATTCCGGCACGTAGTCCACGATTTTTTCCTGCGCCGTGCCAGGGAACAGTTGCTCGAGCCGCATCAGCGCCACGCCCGCGAAGAGCGATTTGGCGACGGAATAGGAAGGGAGGCCGAGCACGTCGCAAAAAGGGTAGAGACCATGGCGCATGCGGCAGCCGCCGGCGTAATGCACACCGTCAATGACGAATCCGTAAGCGGTCATGTCTTCGGAAGAGACTTCGTCGCGCGCACCGAACGCCGTCGAATCAGCCCCGGGATAGTCATCGCTCAACTTCTCGAACGGCCGCAATGGCAGGCGCGCCCGGACCTCAGCTGCCCATTCACTTGCTACTGCACCAGCTTCCGGCGGCGAGGTGGGCGTATAGCGCGCCTCAGCGAGGCCCCGGAGGTCAAATTTCAGGTACAGACAGGTCTCCCCGCTCACCTGGAATGCAACCTGCGAAATTGTTCCCGGGTCGCCGAAAAGAAAGCTCAGGACGCCGTAATGCAGGCAGTTTGCATTGCGCTCCTGGAGAGCGAAGGGAATCGATGCGCGCGTGAGCCCATGGTCACCGGGCTCCTGCCAGACACGGCCCGGTTCCAGTACGTACTCCCAATATCGGTTATTGCCCTGCTGGGCGCCACGGCGTAACGGGATCAGCGCATCGCCCGACTGGATGAACTCGAAGTCGAATGAGGGCAGGCCAAGCATCGAGCGGCCCCTGCCGCTCGCCACCCGGTCTCGATCGTGCAGGACCGTCGAGTGAGTGCGATCCGCGCGTGCGTGAAAGGAAAGGCGGCCGGTGAACGATTGCGCGGGCGGCATCGAGCCGTCAGGGGCAGCAAACTCCGTGAGGTTCAGCGGCGCGGCGAGTGTCCGCGCCTGCATCAGCGTGTCGTAGGTGAGCCGACGTTGTGACGCGTGCTCAACAGCGCTCGCCGGGGCAGCGACGGCCGTGAGCAGCAATGCCATGACCGCGCGCATGCGGAATCAGCGCGTGTCGATGCCGGCAGCGTCTAGGCGCTGCCGCAGCGGTTCGAGCTGCCGTTCGTAGTGCCGCCACCGGCCGACCGAGCTCGTGTAGATGGGCTGGCGTACCTGTAGCGCACTCGCAGTCGTCGATGCCGCCGCGCTTTCATGAAACCGCAGGCAGCCGACTTCCCACGGCAGCCCGCAGTAAGCGAGCAGGCGGTGCGCCTCGCCTTCGAGATCGGCGACCAGCATTTCATAGCGGATCGTGTGAATCACGCCCGGCATCACCGCATT
This sequence comes from Pseudomonadota bacterium, assembly GCA_030799345.1. Lineage (GTDB taxonomy): Bacteria > Pseudomonadota > Gammaproteobacteria > Steroidobacterales > Steroidobacteraceae > SCUD01. The sequence continues at coordinate 2,086 of JALYJS010000090.1, forward strand.
CCAATGTCGCATCAGACGGTCATAGGCGACGTAGTACGCACCCAGATCGTCGAGGTCGTAAGAGAACGGATAGGCGTCGCGGAAGAGCTGCTTGTAGACCGCATAACAAGTGTCCATCGGATGGCGCTGGAGGTTGATGATCTTCGCGTTCGGCAGCGCCAGGTGAATGAGTCCGGCATACAGGAAATTGAACGGCAGCTTGTCGATGAAACGGGTTCGCGAGTCGCGCAGGGACCGCGTCGCGGCGATGTAGGCCTCGCCCAGTGCGCGGAAATCCACGGTCGCGGAAGCCGCGACGAACTCCAGCCGGGACGCCCGTTTTGTGCGGAGCGTGCTCCGCACGAGCGGTATCAGTTCGAGCGAAAACTGGTTCAGTTCCCCCGCTGAAAAGACAGCAGAGTGACTTCCCAGAATCCGCTCGACGAGCGTCGT
>JALYJS010000129.1 GCA_030799345.1 Pseudomonadota bacterium
TCATTTTCCTGGGCGGGCTCGCGGTCGCCATCAGTCGGACTGACGCCTGCGGCCCCGCGCCAACCCTCGCCAGCGACGCCACGCCCATGAAGGCTGTGGTTCGCCGCTGCTACGGCCCACCTGACGTTCTCGCGATCGAGGAGATTGAAAAGCCGGTACCCGGGGACAACCAGCTTCTGGTCAGGGTGCATGCTGCCAGCGTCAATCCCGCGGACTGGCACCATGTTCGCGGCGAGCCTTACCTGATGCGCCTGGACGCAGGTTTCGGCACCCCCAAAGATGTACGCGTCGGGATCGACTTTGCCGGCACCGTCGAGGCGGTCGGCAAGGACGTTACGCGATTCAAGCCAGGCGATGAGGTTTTTGGCGGCAAGTTCGGCGCACTCGCCGAGTACATCACGATCGATGAGGACGGCAACCTGGCTGCCAAGCCGGCCAGCCTCGGCTTTGAGGAGATGGGTGCCGTCAACGTCGGCGCGCTCACGGCACTGCAGACCCTGCGCGACCGCGCGCAGCTGAAACCCGGCCAGAAGGTGCTCATTAACGGCGCTTCCGGGGGTGTGGGCACGTACGCCGTCCAGATCGCCAAGGCGCTTGGTGCGGAGGTCACCGGTGTCTGCAGTTCGAGGAACGTCGAGCTCGTGCGTTCCCTCGGCGCCGATCACGTCATCGATTACACGCAAGAGGATTTCACTCAAACCAGCGAACGCTACGACGTGGTCATGGACAACGTCGCCAATCGCGACATCCTCGAGATCCGCCGCATCCTCAAACCGGGTGGCAAGCACCTCATCATCGGCGGCGGCGGTCCCGACGCCAACCCATGGATCGGCGCACTCCAGGCGCCGCTGAAGGGATTCGTGGTGTCCTGGTTCGTGGACGAGGACATCGCCTTCTTCCTCTCCCACGTGAGCGCAGAAGACCTCGCGACGATCGCCGGGCTGATGGAGCAGGGGAAGGTCCGGACGGTGATCGACCGGCGCTATCGGCTGGCGGAGGCCGCGGAGGCGATGCGCTACCTCGAGTCGGGAAGGGCGAGGGGGAAGGTGGTCGTGACCATCGATTAATGATGCGATCCAGCGCAGCCGTTCACGGGCTGAGGCCGGTCGGGCGCAATAGCGCAGCGGCCGGTCGAGGCCGGCGCGATTCGCCATTACCGTTCATACGCCGGCGAGCAGTCAATGTCTGCTGCGCCCTGACGAATTCCGCGGCCACGACCGGCCGTCCGAAGTGGTAGCCCTGCCCGAGGGGGCAGGCTTGATTCCTGAGGTAACAGAGCTGCTCGCGCGTCTCGATGCCTTCGGCCACGACGCTGACGTGCAGGCTCCGCCCCATGGCAATCACGGCGGACACGATGCTGGCATCGTCGCCATTGGTCGTTACGTTGCGAATGAATGATCGGTCGATCTTCACCTCGTCGATCGGGTAGCGCTGCAGAAAACTCAGGCTCGAATACCCCGTACCGAAATCGTCGAGCGCAATGCGCAGGCCCATGTCCTTCAGTTCCTGCAGGACCGCCGATGTGGCGCTCGCATCTTCGATCAAGGACGTCTCCGTCAGCTCGAGTTCCAGCCAACGCGGATTCATACCCGTTTCGGTCAGGATTGCGCGGACATCCGCGATGAAATTTTTCGCGCGCAGCTCCACGGCCGAGACATTGACTGCCATGCGCAGTTCGGGTTGCCCGGCGTCCTGCCAGGCACGTGCCTGACGGCAGGCCTCACGCAGGACCCAGCGGCCGATCTTCACGATGAGCCCGCACTCTTCCGCAACGGGAATGAACTGCCCGGGCAGGACCAGTCCGCGTTCCGGGTGATGCCAGCGGATCAGCGCCTCGACGCCGATCAAGTCGCCGGAATCCAGGTCGATCTTCGACTGGTAATTCAGCTCGAATTCCTGCCGTTTCAGGGCCAGGTGCAGGCCTTCCTCGACGGCGTGGCGTTCGACCGCGCGCGCGTTCATCTCCGCCTTGAAGAACTGCACGTTGTTCCGACCGATCTCCTTGGCGTGGTACATCGCGAAGTCGGCGTTCCGCAGCAGAGTCTCCGCGTCCCTGCCATCGTCCGGATAGGTCGCGATGCCGATGCTCCCGGTGACGCGCAGTTCGTGCTGGTCGATCGCATGCGGTGTGGCAATCGCCTTCAGCATCTTGTCGGCGCAAATCGAGGCATCCTCGGAATGCGCGATGTCCGGGAGCAGGATGACAAACTCGTCGCCCCCCTGTCGGCTGACCGTGTCGCTGCGGCGCACGCACGCCACCAGGCGCTGCGCCACGGACTTCAGCAGGAGGGCGCCGGCGGAATGACCGAGGGAATCGTTTGTGGACTTGAACCGGTCCATATCCAGGAAGAGCAGGGCAAGTTTTCGATTGCGGCGGCCGGCCAGCGCTATTGCCTGAACCACCCGGTCCTCCAGCAAGGCCCTGTTGGGCAGGTCCGTCAGACCGTCGTGTTGTGCCAGGTACGCCATCCGCAGCGACAATGCCCGTGCCGTCGTCACGTCATGAAACACCATGACGGCGCCGGTCACGGCACCGCGCCGATCGTGAATCGGTGCGGCGGAATCCTCGATCGAGGATTCGACGCCGTCGCGCCGGACCAGGAGGCAGTTCGGGGTGAGCCCGACGGTCTGGTTCTGCGCGATGGCGAGCAGCATCGGATTTGGCGCAACCTCGCGTGTGTCCGCATCGATGATGTGGAATACCTCCTCGAGCGGGTGGGCATTTGCCTCTTCGCAGGTCCAGCCGGTCAGCATTTCGGCGACAGCGTTCAGGTAGGTGACTTTGCCCCAGACATCGGTGCTCATGACCGCGTCCCCGATGGAATTGAGCGTGACTTGCGCGCGCTCCTTCTCCTCGAACAGGGCTTCCGCGTTCGCAGCGCGCTCGATCATGCTGCTGACGGCCTTGGGCAACAGGTAGGAGTCGAGACGGGCTTTCAGCAGGTAGTCCTGGGCGCCACGCTGGACCGCGAGCTTCCCGATCTCCTCACATTGCGAGTCGCACAGCACGAGTATGGGAATCTGCGGCGCCGCCTGCAGCACTCGATCGAAGGTTTCAATTCCGGAGCAGTCGGGCAGTGCCAGATCGACCAGTATCGCCGCGATCTCGACACTCATCTGTCCCGCGCTTCCTGCATTTCCGCGGAGCCGATCTTCGGCTTCGGCACAGGAACGAAGCCAATCCACCTGGAACAGACCGTCGCTCGAACTGAGCAGGGCTTCGCGCACCCCTGTGGCTTCCGAAGGGTCGTCCTGAATGAGAAGGATGTTGTTCGACACGGGAAACACCGGTCATATCTGCCTTTTGTGCCCCATGGGAGCAGGCCTCATCCGGGAAGGTCTGTGCGGTAACGTACGCAACATAAGCCTGGCTCGCGGACTCTTAGACGGCCGTCACATTTTTCTCGTGTCGTGCGAATCGATTCCACCCCGATCAAAAAAATGGCCCCTTGCGGGGGCCTCCCTGTAGTCACTTGCGTCACCGCAACCGAACTCAGTCCTCGATCAGGAAACTTCTGAGTCGCGCGCTGCCGCTTGGATGCCGGAGCTCGCGCAGCGCCATGGCTTCGCGTGGCGTCCCCTGCGAGAGCACGCCGTGATGCGGATCGTGCGCGTCTGATCCGCGATCGAGATGACGGGACGCAGGTTTGGCCTCGACCATCTACTCTTGGCACGCCGCCACCTGCGGCTTCAACGCGCAGTACGGCGGCGATCAGCAGGCGGGCCACACCCAGCGGGCGCGGCTCGGACACCTGCAGCGCGAGGTCCGCTCGCCTCGCTGATTACCGTATTGCCGCGTCATAAAAACGGTTCCGAGGCTTCGCGGGGGGGATGTCGGCGGACCTAACGAAAGGTCCCCGTCGGCGGCCGGCCAGAAGTTCACCGCCGCGAACCGCCGATGCCGAAAGCTGGACGCTCAGCGTGGAATAAGGTAAAGGTGCGGGGCTACAGGACGCACGGTGCCATGTCTGCGCAAGACCAACGGGGAGGCCGTGAAATGCCGGAATATGTGATTGAACGGGAGATGCCGGGCGCGGGGCAATTGGGCGCGGACGATCTCAAGCTGGCGTCGCAGACTTCGTGCTCGGTACTGCGCGACCTGGGACCCCAGATCCAATGGGTCCACAGCTACGTCACCGACAACAAGATTTACTGCATCTACCGCGCGCCCAACGAGGACATGATCCGCGAGCATGCGCAGCGCGGCGGCTTTCCGGCCAACAAGATTTCGCAAGTCCGCAGGACCATCAACCCCACCACAGCCGAATAGGCAGCCAATTCATCGCGTCGGGACTCCGCGCGAATCGGGGACTCGAGGGGCAGTATGGCGGACGTGTTCATCTCCTACGCGCGGCCCGACGAGCCGCATTCGGAGCGCGTCGCAGAAACGCTGCGCGCCGCCGGCTTTCACGTCTGGCGCGATGACGAGCTCCCCGCCCACCGTCCCTATGCCGAGGTCATCGAAGAGCGGCTGACCTCGGCAAATTGCGTGATTGTCCTGTGGTCGGCCGAGGCGTCCAGATCCCAGTGGGTGCGCGCGGAGGCCGATATCGCGCGGGCCGCCGGCACCTTGGTGCAGGCGACGCTAGACGGCACCATCCCGCCGCTCCCGTTCAACCAGATCCAGTGCGCCGACCTGAAAGGATGGAGCGGCGACAGCGGAGCACCCGGCTGGTGCAAGCTGCTCGCCGGCGCGCGGGCGCTGGTGGGGCCCGCGCCGGCAGACAAACCCGTCCCGCGTCGCGGCGGACGCCAGCTCTCGATTTGCGTCCTGCCATTCCAGAACATGAGCGGCGATGCCGAGCAGGAATATTTCAGCGACGGGATCAGCGAGGACATCACCACTGATCTGTCGAAAATTTCGGCGCTCGGGATCGTTGCGCGCAATACCGCTTTCACCTTCAAGGGCAGGTCCGTCGATGCCTGCGACATTGCCCGGAAGCTGGGGGTCAGCCACATCCTCGAAGGCAGCGTGCGCAAGGCCGGAGGGCGGGTACGGATCAATGCCCAGCTGATCGACGGCGCGAGCGGAGCCCACGTCTGGGCCGACCGCTATGACCGCGAACTCGACGATATTTTCGCGATCCAGGACGAGATCTCCATAGCAATCGTGGATGCGCTCAAGTTGAAGCTGCTCCCGCAGGAGAAGAAGGCTCTTGAGCAACGCGGGACGTCCAGCGCCGAGGCCTACAGCCTCTACCTGCTGGCGCGGCGATACTGGATTACCGGCAACTTCGGCGACGTCCGCCGCGAGGAGCGGGTGATGCGGATCTGCAGCCGCACGGTCCAGCTCGATCCTTATTACGGACAGGCGTGGGCGCTGCTGGCCTTCGCGCAGTCCACCTTGCGCTACTGCTTCGGTGCCGAAGTGGATGACGGATTCGCGGCGGCACATGCCGCTCTTTCGGTCGACTCGAACATCGCGGAAGCGCATTGCACCATGGCCCGCCGTTTCGAGGAGAGGCTGCAGTTCGCCGAGGCGAATGCGAAGATGGAGACGGCGCTGCGCCTGGATCCCGATTCATGGGACGTAAACAAGGAAATCGCGCGCGT
>JALYJS010000137.1 GCA_030799345.1 Pseudomonadota bacterium
TCGTGCTCCTCCTTCGGAGCCTCGGCCACCATCACCTCGGTGGTGAGCAGGAGGCCAGCGACGGATGCGGCGTTCTGGAGCGCCAGGCGCGTGACCTTGGTCGGGTCCAGGATGCCCATCTCGATCATGTCGCCGTACTCGCCGGTCGCGGCGTTGTAGCCATAGCTGCCCTTGCCCTCGCGGACCTTGGCGAGCACGACCGAACCGTCTTCGCCGGCGTTCTGCACGATCTGGCGCAGCGGCTCCTCGATGGCGCGCGACAGTATGCGGATGCCGACATTCTGGTCAGCGTTGATGCCCGTCAGCTTGTCGAGCGCCTTCTGGGCGCGCACCAGTGCAACACCGCCGCCCGGCACGACGCCTTCTTCGACCGCGGCACGCGTGGCGTGCAGCGCGTCTTCGAGGCGGGCCTTCTTCTCCTTCATCTCGATCTCGGTGGCTGCGCCGACCTTGATCACGGCAACGCCACCGGAGAGCTTGGCAACGCGCTCCTGCAGCTTTTCCTTGTCATAGTCGGACGTCGCTTCCTCGATCTGCCGGCGGATCTGCTCGACCCGTCCCTTGATGTCCGAGGGCTTGCCGGCGCCGTCGATGATCGTGGTGTTTTCCTTCTCGGCGACGATCTTCTTCGCGCGGCCGAGGTCGTTCAGCGTCGCCTTCTCGAGCGCGAGGCCCACTTCCTCAGAGATCACGGTGCCGCCGGTCAGGATCGCGATGTCCTTCAGCATTTCCTTGCGGCGGTCGCCGAAGCCCGGCGCCTTCACCGCGCACACCTTGACGATGCCGCGGATCGTGTTGACCACGAGCGTCGCGAGCGCCTCGCCCTCGACGTCCTCGGCGACGACCAGCAGCGGCTTGCCGGCCTTGGCAATGCCCTCGAGCAGCGGCAGCATCTCGCGGATGTTGGAGATTTTCTTGTCGTACAGCAGGACGTACGGGCTCTCGAGCTCGCTGGTCTGGTTCTGCGCGTTGTTGATGAAGTAAGGGGACAGGTAGCCGCGGTCGAACTGCATGCCCTCGACGACTTCGAGTTCGTTCTCGAGTCCGGAGCCTTCCTCGACCGTGATCACGCCTTCCTTGCCGACCTTCTCCATCGCATCCGCGATCTTCCGGCCGATGGCCTCGTCGCTGTTCGCCGAGATCGTGCCGACCTGGGCAATGGCCTTCGAGTCCTTGCAGGGCTTGGAGAGCTTCTTCAGCTCTTCCACCGTAGCGTTCACGGCCAGATCGACGCCGCGCTTGACGTCCATCGGGTTGATGCCCGACGCGACCGCCTTCATGCCCTCGCGGATGATCGCCTGCGCGAGCACGGTCGCCGTCGTCGTGCCGTCGCCGGCCTCATCGGAGGTCGAGGAAGCGACTTCCTTGACCATCTGGGCGCCCATGTTCTCAAACTTGTCCTTCAGCTCGATTTCCTTCGCGACCGACACGCCGTCCTTGGTGACGGTCGGGGCGCCGAAGCTCTTCTCGAGCACTGCGTTGCGGCCTTTCGGGCCGAGCGTCGCCTTGACGGCGTTCGCGAGCAGGTTGACGCCGCGGACCAGGCGGGTGCGCGCGTCGTCTGAAAATCTGACTTCCTTCGCTGCCATGATTGCAATGTCCTCTGGATTACTTTTCGATGACGGCCACGACGTCTTCCTCGCGCATCACGAGGAGCTCGTCGCCGTCGACCTTGACTTCAGTGCCGCTGTATTTGCCGAACAGGATCTTGTCGCCGACTTTCAGGTCGAGCGGACGGACGTTGCCGTTCTCCAGGATCTTGCCCTTGCCGACCGCGATGATCTTGCCGCGGATCGGTTTTTCGGCCGCGGTGTCGGGAATCACGATGCCACCGGGCGATTTGCGCTCTTCTTCTTCGCGCTTGACCATCACCCGATCATGAAGCGGACGGATCTTCATGTGTCTTCTCTCCTAATCATGTTGTTAGCACTCTCAACGAGCGGCTGCTAATGATAGGGCCGACTATTCTAAATACAAGCGTAACGGGCCATCCGCGCAGGGTTTATCTCAACTTGTTGATAGCAAAGACTTTTAATGAAACCGGGCGCAAGTCCGAGACAAGTTGGCGGCCGGCCGTTAACCTCTGGCCCCCATGAATCACTTGCGCACAGTGTTGGGGGCAATCTTTCTGGCCGTATCGGCAGCAGCCACGGCGCAGGGCTTGCTCGGTCCGGCCAGCAACCAGGATCAGTTCCTGCCGGTCGACGAGGCTTTCGTACTGACCGTGAGCCCTGACGGCGGCGAGCAGATCGCGGTCGACTGGCAGGTGGCGCCTGGCTATTACCTCTATCGCCACCGGGTCAACGTAAAGACCGCAACCCCCGGCTTCGAGCTCGGCGATGTCTCCATGCCGGACGGCAAGAAGAAGACCGATGAGTTCTTTGGCGACGTCGAGGTCTATTACGACACGCTGAACGCGACCGTGCCGGTCACCCGCCCGGCCGATGCGTCGTCGCTCGAGATTACGGTCGGCTACCAGGGATGTGCAGACGCCGGACTCTGTTACCCGCCAGTCACCAAGACCATCGCCCTGGAAATGCCGCCGCCCGGCACGCCGGCACGTGCGCAAGCGCCGGGCATGGTGGCCGAACAGGACCGGCTGGCGACACTGATCGCCGAAGGCGGCCTGCTCGTCGTCATGGCCATCTTCTTCGGCTCGGGCCTGCTGCTCGCCTTCACGCCCTGCGTGCTGCCGATGATACCGATCCTGTCCGGCATCATCGCGGGCCAGGGCGCGGCCGCCACGCCGCGGCGCTCCTTCATGCTGTCGGTCGTTTACGTGCTCGGCATGGCACTGACTTACACGATCGCAGGCGCCGCCTTCGCGGCCGCGGGCCAGCAAGCCCAGGCGTTCTTCCAGCAGCCCTGGATCATCATCGCGTTTGCGGCACTTTTCGTCGTGCTCGCGCTCGCCATGTTCGGCCTGTTCGATCTCCGGATTCCGGCCGCTCTCGAAACCCGGCTGTCAGCCGTCTCTGGACGACAGAAGGCCGGCAGCTTCGTCGGCACCGCGATCATGGGCGCTCTGTCGGCTCTCGTCGTCACCGCCTGCGTCGCACCGCCGATGGTCGCGGCGCTCGCGGTTATCGGACAGACGGGGGATGTCGTGCGCGGCGCGCTGGCGCTGTTTGCCATGGCGATCGGCATGGGTGCGCCGTTGCTGCTGGTCGGCGTCGCCGGCGGCCGCTTCCTGCCTCATGCCGGACCGTGGATGACCACGATCAAGACCCTGTTCGGCGTGCTGTTTCTCGGCGTCGCCGTCTGGATGCTGGAACGCATCCTGCCGGGCTCGCTGACGCTCGCACTGTGGGCATTGCTGGTGATCGTCGGCGGCTACTATTTCGGGGGTTTTGGCAGGCACGCAGCCGGCACGAACACCGGGCGGCTCATTGCACGTGGCGCGGGCCTCGCCGCGATCGTATGGGGCGTGATCATGCTGGTAGGCGCGGCTGCCGGCGGCTACGATCCGCTGCAGCCGCTGCGGGGCGCCTCATTGCCGGGCCTCGGGACGGGTGAAGCTCCGGTCGGTGCGGAAGAATTGCCGTTCCGGAAAGTGGCGACGATCGGCGAACTGGATAACGAACTCGCCTCGGCCAAAGCCACCGGGCAGCCCGTGATGCTGGATTTCTACGCGGACTGGTGCGTTTCCTGCAAGGAGATGGAGAAGTACACGTTCTCCGTCGCCGGCGTACAGCAGGATCTCGCGGGATTCGTCCTGCTGAAAGCGGATGTCACGGCGAACAACGAGGCGGACCAGGCGCTGTTGCGCCGGTTCGGCGTATACGGTCCGCCAACGACCGCATTCTTCGGCGGCCATGGCCGCGAATGCCGCGGATTCCGGCTGGTCGGATTCGTCGCGGCCGATGATTTCCGTGACCACCTCGCGCGTTTCGCGCGCGAATGCTGATGATGCGCAACCGGGGACGCGCGGCCATCGCAACAGCCATCGCGCTCGCCGCCGGCATCGCGACATTCTTCGTCACCCGCAGCCTGCTCGAGCCTGAAGTCCGGCGGTCCGGACCCGAACAGCCTTCTGCCGCCGTCATTCCCGAGTTCCGGCCGGAAGTAACCCTCGCCGATCGGGACGGAAGGCCACGGTCGCTCTCGGAGTGGGACGGCAAGCCGCTCATTATCAACTTCTGGGCGACCTGGTGTGCACCCTGCCGGCGCGAGATCCCGATGCTCAACGCGCTCGCCGTTGACGAAAAGTACGCCGGCTTCGAGATCATCGGCATCGCGATCGATTTTCGTGAGGACGTCCTGAAGTACCTCGAGAAAATGCCGATCGATTACACCGTACTGATTGGTGAACAGGACGGCCTGGGGGCGGCTAGCGCGTTTGGCATGGAAAGCATCGGCCTGCCATTCACTGCGTTCACGGACCGGCAGGGTCGCATCGCCACCATTCACGTCGGCGAGTTGCACCTGCCGCAGGCACAGGTCATCCTCTCCGCGATCCGCGACGTGGACGCCGGCATCATCGACATGCCGGCCGCTCGCAGCCAGATTCAGAGAGGTCTCGAGGCCGATAAGGCCCATTAGTCGGCAGATCGCCGGAGTTACCGGCATTATCGGCGCCAAATCTGGACAAAGTCCGGTCCGTCCGGTTCAATGGCCCCGGTGCGTCGCCTGCTGCTGATCAATGGACCCAATCTCAATCTGCTCGGAAACCGGGAGCCCGGCTTCTATGGTCAGGTCACGCTGACCGCGATCGAGGAGCAGTTGAGGGCGCGCGCCGCGGAACGTAACGCAGGACTCGACTGCTATCAGAGCAATGCCGAGCATGAGCTGGTCGAGCGCGTGCAGGCGCTCGCCGCGGAACCGGTCGATTTCCTGATCCTGAACCCCGGCGCCTTCACGCACACGAGCATCGCGCTCCGGGATGCACTGCTTGCGGTGTGCGTCCCGTTCATCGAGGTACACCTGTCGAACGTGCACGCGCGGGAACCGTTCCGGCGCCATTCCTATTTTTCCGATATCGCCGCCGGCAGCATCGTCGGGCTCGGCTCGCAAGGTTACGACCTGGCACTGACCGCGGCGCTCGACCGGCTCGACCGGCCTTCCGGAGGGGATTAATGGATATTCGCAAGATTAAGAAACTGATCGAGCTGCTGGAAGAATCCGGCCTCGCGGAAATCGAGATCTCCGAAGGCGAGGAATCGGTGCGTATTGCGCGCTTCAGCCAGGGCCCGGCCAGCGCGCTCCAGCCGATGCACATCGCGGTACCGGCCGCCGGCCCCGCGCCGGGTCCGGCGCCTGCCGCTCTGCAGGCCGCGGCACCGCCCGCACGTGACGAAACCCTGGTGACGGCGCCGATGGTCGGCACGTTCTATGCGTCCCCTGCCCCTGGCGCGAAGTCATTCGTCGAGGTGGGGCAGGAGGTCCGCGTCGGCCAGGTGCTCTGCATCATCGAGGCCATGAAGATGATGAACCAGATCGAAAGCGAGCGGGCCGGGAAGGTCGTCGCCATGCTCGCGAAGAATGGCGAACCGGTCGAGTTCGGCCAGCCGCTGTTCGCGATCGAGTAAGGCGGATGCTCGACAAGATCGTCATCGCCAACCGGGGCGAGATTGCGCTGCGTATCCTGCGCGCCTGCCGGGAACTCGGCATCAAGACCGTCGCGGTCCACTCGACCGCCGACCAGAACCTGAAGCATGTGCTGCTTGCGGACGAGACGGTGTGCATCGGCCCGCCGGCGTCCCGCGACAGCTACCTCAACATGCCCGCCATCATCAGTGCCGCCGAAGTGACGGACGCGGTCGGAATCCACCCCGGGTACGGCTTTCTGTCCGAGAATGCCGATTTCGCCGAACGGGTCGAGAACAGCGGCTTCGTCTTCATCGGCCCGCGCAGCGAAACCATCCGCCAGATGGGGGACAAGGTCTCGGCGATCCGGGCGATGAAGGAGCACGGCGTGCCCTGCGTGCCCGGTTCCGACGGTCCACTGCCCGCCGACACCGATGAATGCTTCCGCATGGCGCGCTCGATCGGATATCCGGTAATCATAAAGGCCTCGGGCGGGGGCGGCGGACGCGGCATGCGGGTCGTGCACAGCGATGCGACGCTGGTCAACGCGATCAACGTCGCGAAAACCGAGGCGCTGGCCGCGTTCAGCAATGACACGGTCTACATGGAGAAATTCCTCGAGAAGCCGCGCCACATCGAATTCCAGGTGATCGGCGACAACTACGGGAACGTGGTCTCGCTCGGTGAGCGCGACTGCTCACTGCAGCGCCGACGCCAGAAGATCATCGAGGAGTCACCGGCACCCGGGATCACCGCGAAGCAACGCGACGACATGAGCGAGAAACTCGTGGCCGCCTGCACGGCGGTCGGCTATCGCAGCGCCGGAACCCTCGAGTTCCTTTACGAGGACGGCAGCTTCTATTTCATCGAAATGAACACCCGGGTACAGGTCGAGCACCCGGTCACGGAGCTGGTTACGGGCATAGACATCGTGAAGATGCAGCTTCGCATCGCGGCCGGCGAACCGCTTCCATTCAAGCAGCAGGACATCGTGCTGCGCGGCTGGGCAATGGAATGCCGGATCAATGCCGAGGATCCGAAGACTTTTGCCCCCTCGCCGGGTCCGGTGCGGCTCTGGCATGCACCGGGCGGCCCCGGGGTGCGCGTCGACAGCCACCTGTATTCCGGTTACTCCGTACCGCCGTTCTACGATTCGCTGATCGCCAAGCTGATCTCCTATGGCGAGAACCGCGACACTGCCATCGCGCGCATGCGCAACGCACTGTCCGAGATGGTCGTCGAAGGCATCAAGACCAATGCCCCGCTGCACCAGGAGATCTTCGGTCACTCTGCCTTCCGGCAGGGCGGTCTCGACATCCATTATCTCGAGCGACGCCTCGGCCTGAAGTGAACTGGCACCAGATCGTGATCGAGCTCGGCCGCGAGCCGCCCGGTCGCGCCGAGGCGGCCTGTCTCGCCCTCGGTGCGATCGCGCTTACCTATGGGGACGCGGGCGACGAGGCCGTGCTGGAACCCGCTCCGGGTGAGACGCCGCTGTGGCCCGAAGTCCGCCTGACGGCGCTCTTCGCGGAGTCGGCCGAAGCGCGGGTGATCGCCGCGACGCTGACTGCGATTCTCGCGCTACCCGATGACGCCATCCACGTTGAACAGATTGCGGACCGGGTCTGGGAACGCGAATGGCTCCGGGATTTTCGCCCGATGCGTTTCGGTCAGCGGCTCTGGGTCTGCCCCGCGGGCCAACCGCCCGGCGACGTGGCGGCGGTCGTGGTCGAACTCGACCCGGGACTGGCCTTCGGCACCGGCACCCACGCCACCACCGCGCTTTGCCTGGAATGGCTGGACGGGTACGGGATCGAAGGCCGGCGCATGCTCGACTACGGCTGCGGCTCAGGCATCCTCGCACTCGCTGCACTGGCGCTCGGCGCGGCCGGGGCAACCGCATTCGACATCGATCCGCAGGCCATCGTCGCAACGCGGGAGAACGCCGCGAAAAACGCGCTGGCCGGTCGCCTTGAAGTGCTGCAGGATGCCTCGGACATCCATGGTCCGTTCGACGTCGTCGTCGCGAACATACTGGCGCAGCCGCTGGTCGAGCTCGCGCCACGGCTGGCCGGCCATTGCCGCACGGGCGGCGCGATCCTGCTCGCCGGCATGCAGGACGGCCAAGGCGATGAAGTGGCGCGGGCCTATGGACCATGGTTTGATATTGAAACGGCGGCGCGGCGCGAGGCGTGGATCACGCTCGTGGGTCGCCGGCGCGCGGAGTAGGCGTGTACACCCGATGCCCTGATTGTGCGACGGTTTTTCGCGTCACGGCGGATGCCCTGCGCGTCGCCCAGGGCGACGTGCGTTGCGGCGTCTGCTCGAATACCTTCAATGCCGTCGTGCACCTGAGCGAGCAGGCCTTCACGCCTGAAGTCGAGGAGGATGCGGC
>JALYJS010000149.1 GCA_030799345.1 Pseudomonadota bacterium
GCATGAATGTGATTAGCATCATTCTGCGTGTTGTCGTACTCGATCAGAAACGTTGGCCCCTGTAGGCGGTAGTAATGAGGCTCGCCGCGAGCGAGCCCACCCATCCACGCGAAACGGATGCGGTTAAGGCCAGCCTCGCGGAGGCGAGCGAGGCGTGCCTCGGCCACAGCCTCCGGCTGGGCTCCAGCGTATTCTTCAATTATCGCGAGCAGCAGACCGCGCTGCTCGGTGGTGAGATCACTGAACGCGATGCCGCGCTCTTCCAGGGTCGCGGCCTTCCGCTGGTTCCCCGAGAAGATGTCGGGCGGTGCCGCCGCGCTGATTATCGCTTGTGTACGTTGCGCTTCTGAGAGGTTCTCGAGCAGTGCACGCGCGAGGTCCTGTTCGGCCGCAAGCACGCGCATATCTCTACGCGGGCCGCTGCGGACCGCGTCCGGGTTGCTGCCGAAGAACTGCGGTGTCGGCGCGATTGATCGTCCCTGCACGAAGGTCCAATTCAGCGAGATGTGGTGTCCCTCGAAGCGCCAGCCCCACGTACCATCCGCTAGCGGCTCGCCGAAGATGGAGACGTAGTAGAGGTCGGGATCGCGCGTGACCGGATTCTGCTCGATCTCGGCGAGAAGGACTTCCAGCCCCCGGATCGTCTCGGACTTGGTGTAGCCCTTCTCGCTCAGCCCAGCGCGTAAAAGGTCCATGGCGGCGCTGCGTTGCGGGGCGGACATCGCCTTCAGGGGCAGCCCGGCGCGCGGTCTCGGCACAAAGTGCCAGTTGAAGCGCTCCTCACTTTCAAATGCAAACTGCGCCTTGGCCCGCGCGTCATCGTTCAGCGAAGCGAGGAAGGCGGTGGCGGCCTGCGCTGCGTCGGCGGTTGGCGAAGCGTTCGCCCCCGGCTTGGAAGCGCCTGCTGCAAAGCCGACAAGTAGCGCGAGAGCCAAAGTGATAGTTTTGACGATCACGTGATCTTCACCGTTCTCTGGGATTGCCGTCCAACGTCCGCGAAGCACCGACACGCGGATTCTCAGTCGCCGGCACTTTCGTCCCCGCCTCTGATTAACGCCCGTCCCGGCGCCACATTTCCTACGACCTCGCCGGCTTCGACGACCAGCGTGCCTGCTACCAGCACGTAGCGCATGCCGATGCTGGCATCGGTCGGCGATCGAAACGTAGCACGGTCCTCGACCATAGCATCATCAAATACGACAATGTCCGCCCTGGCGTGCTCCTGGATACGCCCTAGCCGCTTCGCGTCCGGAGTGCTCCGCTCGAGGCGCTGCGCAGGCATCAGCGTCATCTTGCGAATCGCATCCACGAGCCCAAGGGACTTTTGCTCACGGACATAGCGTGCAAGAACTCGCGCGCGGGTCCCCGCACCCCGCGGGTGCTCCGGCAAACCGTCGCTGGCGACGATGACCGACGGCTCGGTCATGACGTCATCCACAACGCGATCGGGATTCAGATGGATCAAAACAGGGCGACTTTCAGTCTCGGCGTGCAATTCGTCGAATCGTTCTCTTGTCAGTCGTTCCCCAGTCTCCGGGATTTCTATGGCGTCGTATTCGATGCCGCGCCTTTCGCGCCACCCTGGGTTGAAATAGGCGGAGTTGATTGCTGTCATTGCGACCGTATAGGGATAGGCTTCCGTCGTCACATCCAGACCGCGCTCACGCGCTCCGGCCATCATCGCAATGCATTTCATGGCATCGCGCATGCAGACGCTGTTGACGTGCACGACGTGAAGCGCAGCGCCCGTGATCGCGGCAGCGCCGATGAGCTCCGTCACTGCTTCGACGCCGGACCCGGGTTCGATAAGGCCGCTGCTGCGCGCGTGCACGAAGACCGGAACTTCCAGCGCCTTGGCCAGCCGGAAGACTTCGATCAGTTCATGGCGAGTCGTTCCGGGTGCGTACTCGAGGCCGATTCCGATACCGAGTGCGCCGGCCTCGACCTCGCTTCGAAGTCGAGCGAGAAGTCGCGCAAGCTGCTCAGGCGTGGCCGGGTCATTCGTTGCAGGACCCGACTTCGGAATCACCGCTGCCGCGTCACCGAACCGGCTGGGTGGGACAGGCAAATCCCAGGCCTTCATTCGCGCAACCAGAAGCGAAGCGCTTGCACCGAAGTGGATGAGCGCCTTGCCCTCAAGCGCTTGCCGGAAGCGTTCAACATCGGTTACGCCTACTTCGAGCTCGAGTGCCGTCGTAACGCCGTCAAGTGCCAGCAGTGAGAAGGACCGTGGATCGAAACCGTGTTGGTGCAGCTCTATGAAGCCCGGAGCAACGATCAGGCCGCGCGCATCAATGACCTTCCTGCCCGTCAGTGGCT
>JALYJS010000151.1 GCA_030799345.1 Pseudomonadota bacterium
TCCGTCGCCGCGCGCCAGGAGAATTTCCGGGCGTGGGCCGCCGCGTCATCACGTTTGAGCTCAAGTGCGACGAGGCAGGCCGTACGCAGGTCCTCGTGCATCACGCCCGCTTTTGAGTCTCCAAGGACATCCAGCGGGCCGGTGACCGGGTAGGCGGCGACCGGCAGGCCGCAGGCCATCGCTTCCAGCAACACCAGGCCAAACGTATCCGTCTTGCTGGGGAACACGAAGACGTTCGCCGAGGCGTATACCTCCGCCAGCTCCTGCTGATTGAGGACGCCGAGGTAGTTAACTTCGGGGTAGCGCGCGCGGATGCCGGCCAGTGCAGGACCCGCGCCCGCGACCCACTTTGAGCCGGGCAGGTCCAGCGCGAGGAAAGCCTCGATGTTCTTCTCCACCGCCACGCGTCCGACATACAGGAAGATCGGCGGCTTCGTCTTGAGGCGGTTGCATTCACGAGGCTTGAAGATGTCGAGATCGACGCCGCGCGACCACAGCACCACGTTCGTGAATCCGTTGGCCTCCAGATCCTTCTTGACGACGACCGTCGGCGCCATGACCGCCTGCGAAGGTCCGTGAAACCAGCGCAGGAAGGCGTACGTCCACGACAGCGGCATGCCGGTACGCGCCTGGACGTACTCGGGAAAGCGCGTGTGATAGGCGGTCGTGAACGGGATGTCCCGGGTCAACGCGAACCGCCGTGCCGCGAGCCCGAGCGGACCCTCGGTCGCGATGTGAATGGCATCGGGATCGAACTCGGCGAGACGGCGCGTAACCTTGGGGCCCGGCAGGAGAGACAGGCGAATGTCGGGGTAGGTCGGGCAGGGCAGCGTGCGGAATTCCAGCGGCGTGATCATCTCGACCGTGTGACCCAGCAACTGCAGTTCACGTGCGGTGTTCTTCAGCGTCCGCACGACGCCGTTGACCTGCGGTTCCCAGGCGTCGGTCACCAGTGCGATGTTCATGCGGCGACTTCCTCGATTGTCGGTAGTTCGTCGGCGATGCGACCCAAATTGAGCGGCTCCTCCACTCGGCCGCGCCATTCAATGAGTTGCAACTTGCCGTCGAAGGTCTCGGCGAGGGCGGTCATGCTCTCGACCCAGTCACCGTCATTGCAGTAGAGGATGCCGTCGATCTCGCGGACTTCGGCCTTGTGGATGTGGCCGCAGACCACGCCGTCGCAGCCGCGCCGGCGCGCCTCCTCGGTCATGACGTGCTGGAAGTCCGAGATGAAATTGACGGCGTTCTTGACCTGATGCTTGAGGTACTGCGACATCGACCAGTACGGCAAGCCCAGGCGCTGGCGGATCGCATTGAGCCAGCGGTTGAGTTTCAGCAGCAGCACGTAGACGCGGTCGCCGAGGTGCGCGAGCCATCGCGCATGCTGCATCACGCCGTCGAAGAGATCCCCGTGCACCACCCACAGCCGCTTGCCATCCGCGGTCACGTGAATGGCGTCCTCGACCACCGCGATCCCGCCCATCTGCAAGCCGATAAACTGGCGCAGGTGCTCGTCGTGGTTGCCCGGGATGTAGATCACTTTCGTGCCCTTGCGTGCGGCGCGAAGCACCTTCTGCACGACATCGTTGTGCGCCTGCGGCCAGTACCAGCCTTTCTTCAGCTGCCAGCCATCCAGGATGTCGCCGACCAGGTAGAGCGTGTCGGCTTTGTGCGTGCGCAGGAAATCGAGGAGGTAGAAAGCCTGGCAGCCGGGCGTGCCGAGATGGATGTCGGAGAGCCAGATCGTCCGGTAGTG
This sequence comes from Pseudomonadota bacterium, assembly GCA_030799345.1. Taxonomy (GTDB): domain Bacteria; phylum Pseudomonadota; class Gammaproteobacteria; order Steroidobacterales; family Steroidobacteraceae; genus SCUD01. The sequence continues at coordinate 1,757 of JALYJS010000151.1, forward strand.
ATAGCACTCATCGACCCGGGCCAGCATGTGACTTCCTGCCTCTGGTTGACCCGGGGGCAGTAAGCCAAATTCACATTAAGGTTTGATGAAAATCTGCCGAGTTTCTTAAGGAACGGGGACAAGCGTTTGTAAACGCTCGATTTCCGGCGCAAGGAGGCTGATGCCCAGCGGCTGGGGGTTGCCCACGCTACGTCGAGTGGCACGTTCGAAAACCTGATTGGCGCGATGGGGATCCAGAGGCGCTCCAAGAGTCTGAACGAAGGTGCGTATCCGGGTCGCCTCCCGCTCCGAGCCGACATAACCCCAGCGCCAGATCATGGCGCCCGGCCTCTGGCGCCTCAGGTAGTAAGCGCAGTGACCCGAGCTTTCGAAACGATGGGCTTCCCCGGTTTGGTCGAGGTCGCGGGCGATGCCGGACTGGACATCGTGCGGGAGCGAAGCCACCCAGCGCTCCAGCTGCTCGGGAGTCGTGGTGAC
>JALYJS010000154.1 GCA_030799345.1 Pseudomonadota bacterium
GATCGACCATGACCTTCTCGCCGTCGCGTTCGACCAGTTCCCGTTCCTTTTCGATGAATACGACGGCCATGGGCCGGTTGAGATTTTCCCGGGTCGTCCGCAGCATCTCATCGCCGCCGCGGCTGTCGAGCCTGACGCTGACCGCCGGCTCGCCCTGTGACGGTGCGAACGACGCGTCGATGAGTTGCTCGCCGGTCGCGATGACGTCGCGTTTCAGCAGCACCGGCGTGCCGTCACGCTGTTTGTAGAGCCGCATGCCGAGCGGCGCGCGCCCGGTACGCTCGGCCTCGACCGGACTGTTGACGGTGTCCACCAGGCGGAATTCCAGCGTCGCGACCTTGCCGAGCAGGCGCACGACCTCGGAGGCGTCCTGCACGCCCGGCACCTGCACCGCGATCCGGTTCTGGCCCTGGCGCTGCACCACCGTCTCGGCGACGCCGAGCGCATTGACCCGGTTCTCGAGTGCGGTGATGTTCTGCTGGATCGCGAAGTTCTGCCGTTCCTTGACCTGCGTCTCCGTCATCGAAGCGATCAGGACGCCCGGGGACGGGCCGTCGACGAGCGTGAGCAACGGGTCGTAATCGAGCAGCGCCTTGCGTGCCTGTTCGATCTGGCCCGCATCGCGCAATCGCACCTGGACCGCCGTGCCGTCGACAACCACTTCCTCGTACTGGATGCGGTCATCGCGCAATTCCTTGCGGAAGTCGCGTTCCATACGCTGCAGCAGCTGGTCGACCGCGCCCCCGATGTCGACTTCATAGACGAGCAGCATGCCGCCACGCAGGTCGAGGCCCAGATTCATCGGCTCCAGACCGAGCCGGTTGAGCCATTCCGGCGCGCGCGAGGCCGACGTCAGTGCAATCGCGTACTCGCCTTCGAATTCACGTTGAATGAGGTCGCGGCCCTGCAACTGCTGCCGGTCGTTGGTGAAGCGGATCCAGAGACGCCCGTCGGCATCGACGAATATCTCCTCATGCGGGATCTTCGCCTCCGTCAGCAGCGCGTCGAACTCGGCGATGGTCCCCGCATCGAAAGTCGCCCGGTCGCGGCTGGACAGCTGCAACGCCGGCGATTCGCCATAGTAGTTGGGCAGCGCCACCAGGATGCCGACCAGCAACAGGGCCAGCAGCAGGGCGCCCTTCCAGAAGGGATATCGTTGCACGGAAATCGGTCGGCTTCGCGGGCGCTCAGGCGCCCTTGAAAGTGCCTTTCGGCATCAACTGCGCGACCTGAAACCGCTGTACGGTGATCGCGACGCCGGAGGCGATCTCGAGCGAGATGAACTGGTCGTGCACTTCGCCGATGCGGCCGAGAATGCCACCGGTGGTCACGATCTCGTCGCCCACGGCGAGCTTGGCCACCATTTCGCGGTGTTCCTTCGCGCGCTTGGTCTGCGGACGGATCAGCAGGAAATAGAAAACGACGAATATCAGCACCAGCGGCAGCAGCGTCGTCAGCGTGTTGGCGGTCGAACCTGCGGCAGCCTGTGCCAGGGCGGGCGTGATGAAAAAGTCCATTTCCTTCCTCTGCGGAGGGGCCGGTCCGTCCGGCCCTGTTTTGGGCGCGTGATTATGCCACAGAGGCGGCCGGCTGCCGCCGGGCAGCATGGAATCCGTCGCGAAAAGCGCCGAATTCGCCAGCGAGTATGGCCGCGCGCATGCGGGCCATCAGGTCCAGGTAGTAGTGCAGGTTGTGCAGCGTCGCGAGGCGCGGACCGAGCATCTCGCCGCAGCGGTCCAGATGGCGCAGGTACGCCCGGCTGTAATGGCGGCAGGTGTAGCAGGCGCAGCCGGGATCGACGGGGCCGGTGTCCTCGGCATACCGCGCATTGCGGATATTCATGACGCCCCAGGGCACGAACAGGTGACCGTTCCGCGCGTGGCGGGTCGGCATGACGCAGTCGAACAGGTCGATGCCGGCCGCGACCGACTCGACGAGGTCCTCCGGCCGGCCGACGCCCATCAGGTAGCGCGGCTTGCCGGGCGGCATCAGCGGCAGCAGGGTTTCGAGCACGCGCTGGCGTTCCCCTGCGGGCTCGCCGACCGACAGGCCGCCGATCGCGAGCCCTTCGAAACCGATCGTCTCCAGCCCCGCGAGCGACGCCGCGCGCAGAGCGTCGTGCATGCCGCCCTGCACGATGCCAAACAGCACGCCTTCGCCCCGGCTCGCGTTCCAGGCAACGCGGCTGCGTTCGGACCAGCGGAGCGATAGCTCCATGGACTCGCGCGCCTGGGTTTCAGTTGCGGGCCACGGCGTGCATTCGTCGAACACCATCGCGATGTCCGAGCCGAGGGCGTGCTGCACGGCCATCGAGCGCTCGGGATCCAGGAAGACCTCGCTGCCATCCACGGGCGAGCGGAAACCGACGCCCTGCTCCGACACCTTGCGCATCGCGGCCAGGCTGAAAACCTGATAGCCGCCCGAATCCGTAAGGATCGGCCGATCCCAGTGCATCAGTCGATGCAAGCCGCCGTGGGCCTGCACGACCGCCGTGCCGGGTCGCAGCATGAGGTGAAACGTATTCGCGAGCACGATCTCGGCGCCGCAGGCGACGAGTTCCTCCGGCGTCACGCCCTTGACGGTGCCGTAAGTGCCGACCGGCATGAAGGCCGGCGTCTCGATCGTCCCGCGCGCGAACTCGATGCGCCCGCGGCGCGCGCCGCCGTCCTGCGCGAGCAGCTCGAACTTCATTCGCGCTCCGCGCGTGGGGCGAGCGCGGCAGGATCCGGCAGCACGAACATCGCGTCTCCATAACTGAAGAACCGGTAGCGGCCGGCAATCGCGTGATGATACGCGGCGAGCACCCGCTCGCGGCCCGCGAAAGCCGACACCAGCACCAGCAGCGTGGATTCCGGCAGGTGGAAATTTGTCACCAGCGCATCGACGACGCGAAACCGATAGCCCGGCGAGATAAATCTGTCGGTCTCGCCGTCCTGCGGCGCAAGGGCACCGTCTGCCGCCGCGGATTCGAGTGCGCGTACGACCGTCGTGCCGACCGCGACGATGCGGCCGCCGTGCCGGCGCGCCGCCTGTATCGCCAGAACGGCTTCCGGCGGCACGCGGAAGCGTTCAGCATGCATGCGATGGTCGGAGATCTCGTCGCTGCGGATCGGCTGGAACGTGCCGGCGCCCACGTGCAGCGTGAGGCGCGTGACGCCAATGCCGGCCGTCACCAGGCGCTCGATCATCGGCCCGTCGAAGTGCAGACCGGCGGTCGGCGCGGCAACTGCGCCAGGTCTCGCCGCATACACGGTCTGGTAGCGCTCGCGATCCAGTTCCTCCGCCGGGCGCGCAATGTAGGGCGGCAATGGCAGGCTGCCTTCGGTCTCGAAGT
>JALYJS010000174.1 GCA_030799345.1 Pseudomonadota bacterium
CGGCTATGCATTGTCCGACCCGGGTGTAGCCGACCTGTTGAACCGCGTACGACAGCCTTTCAACGTGTCGGTTGCCGGTCTCGCGGCCGCGACAGCGGCGGTCGATGACCGCGAACACCTCGAAGCCACTCTGAGCCTGAATCGCGGCGGGCTCGATTTTCTGCGCTCGGGCCTGACGTCCCTCGGGCTCGGTGTGCTGCCCTCGGCCGCGAATTTCGTGCTCTGCGACCTGCACCGGCCGGCAGCGGCAGTCAATGAGGCGCTGCTGCGACAGGGAGTGATCGCGCGGCCTGTGGGCAACTACGGACTACCGAATCACCTGCGTATCTCGACCGGCACGGCAGCGCAGAACGAGCGCCTGCTCGATGCCATGGCCGGCGCGCTCGCGGCCGGCGCGTGAGCGCGTCGCGCCCCAGCTTCGTCGCCGAACCAGGGGGACGGGTCTCCGGCGAGATTTGCATGCCCGGAGACAAATCGATTTCGCATCGAGCCGCGATGCTCGGCGCGATTGCCGAAGGGGTAACCGACATACGTGGATTCCTGGGCGGCGACGATTGTCGCGCGACGATCTCGGCCATCGAGGCGATGGGCATTGCGATCGAGCGACCGGCCCACGACCGCCTCGTCGTGCAGGGTCGCGGTCCGCACGGCCTGCGTACGCCTGCAAGCGCGCTGAATCTCGGCAATTCGGGCACTGGCATGCGGCTGCTCACGGGCATCCTTGCCGGCCAGCCTTTCGACACCATCCTGACCGGCGACGCATCATTGATGCGCCGGCCGATGGAACGGGTAGCGGCGCCCCTGCGACGCATGGGCGCGGACATCCGCACTCACGGCGGTCGCCCGCCGATCGCTATTGCGGGCGGCCGCAAGCTCCGCGGCTGCCGGCATGAACTCGACGTTGCGAGCGCCCAGGTCAAATCCGCGATCCTGCTCGCGGGCCTGTACGCGACTGGCGAGACCCGCGTGACGGAGCCGGAGCCGTCGCGCGATCACACCGAGCGGATGCTCCCGGCCTTCGGGGCTTCGGTCAGCCAGGAAGATGCCACCGTCACGGTCATCGGGCCGGCGGCGCTGGTCGGCACGCGAGTCGACGTCCCGGGCGATTTCTCGTCGGCGGCATTCTTCATCGTGGCCGCATTGATTGCCGGATCAGCGCCGCTCCTGATCCGGGCCGTCGGCGTCAATCCGACGCGCACCGGACTTCTGGATATCCTGCGCCTGATGGGGGCCGACATCCGCCTGACGGCACAGTCCGAACAAAGCGGCGAACCGGTGGCGGACCTCGAGATCCGTCCCGGACCGCTGCGCGGCATTCCGGTACCGCGGGAGCTCGTCGTGCGGTCAATCGATGAGTTTCCGATCCTGTTCGCTGCGGCGGCCGTGGCCGACGGCGAGACGGTCGTGACCGGCGCCGCTGAACTGCGCCTGAAGGAGAGCGACCGCATCGACGTCATGGCCGAAGCGCTCCGTGCCATCGGTGTCGATGCCGAACAGCGTCCGGATGGCATGCGCATCCGGGGCGGCGACATTGGTGGCGGCATGGTCGAGAGTCAGGGCGATCACCGGGTCGCGATGGCGGTTGCGGTGCTGGCGGCCAGGGCCAAAGCACCGGTCGTAATCCGCGACGTGCAGCATGTCGCCACGTCGTTTCCGGGGTTTGCGACGACCGCTGCGGCTGTCGGGCTGCGCATTGCGGAGGCCGGCTAGGTGGTCCCGGTCATCGCGATCGACGGCCCGAGCGGGTCTGGCAAGGGCACGATTGCGCGCCGTGTCGCCCGCCACCTGGGATGGCATCTGCTCGACAGCGGCGCCTTGTACCGCCTGGTGGCGTTGGCCGGCCTTCGTGATGGCTTGCCGGCCCATGACGTCGCAGGCCATGCGCGGGTCGCCGCAACGCTCGAGGTGGAATTCGGCATGGACCAGCAGGGGGACGAAGTGATCCGCCTGGGTGGAATGGACGTGACGTTTGATGTTCGGGCCGAGCCGACCGGTGAGGCGGCGTCCCGAGTCGCGGCCTGGCAGGAGGTGCGATCGGCCCTGCTGGGGCGCCAGCGCGCGTTTGCGCGGCCGCCCGGTCTGGTGGCCGATGGACGAGACATGGGCTCCATCGTTTTCCGGGACGCCGGGCTCAAAATCTTCCTGACTGCAAGCCCCGAAGCGCGTGCTCTCAGGCGCTATAAGCAGTTGAAACAAAAGGGGTTGAGTGTTAGCCTTGCCGCCCTTTCCGCGGAGATAGCCGAGCGGGACAGGCGGGATACCACGCGTTCCGTGGCACCGCTTATTGCTGTCCCGGACGCGATCGTCGTGGATTCGACTGTGCTGACCATCGAGGAAGTCGTCGGGCGGGTAATCGAACTCGCGCGCGAGCGGTTTCCGGCGGCAGCCCGCGGGAGTTGAGAGTTTGCCGGCGGATGCCGGCAAGGGACGGCGCGGCAGGAAGCCGGCGCCGGAAACGAAACAACCCGGAACGGCAGGACGCCGTACGGCATGCAAACCAAGGTGGGCCTGCGGGCCCGAAGTACCCAATGACCGAATCTTTCCAGCAGATGTTCGAGCAGAGCCTTGCGAGCCAGCAAATCAGGCCTGGCCAGATCCTGACCGGCACGGTCGTGGACGTGAATGCGGATGTGGTGAT
>JALYJS010000177.1 GCA_030799345.1 Pseudomonadota bacterium
CGCCACTACTCACCAGCGCGACTGGGTTCGACCGACCGGCAGACGCGCTGCACCTGAGCGACGTCGGGCTGACCGATGTGGGCAGGGGCGTGCTGTCAGGCCTCGACGATCATGCCCGGGTCAACAGGCTCGATCGCTGGGTGGGAGGGGTCCAGGTGGTGGGTCACTCGCCTCGCTGGCGCACGCGCTCGATGAATGGGAGACCGGACATTGCAGATTGCAGATTGCAGGTTGACGGAATTACGGGATGCAGGAGATGACGCAGAATCGCGCAATTTCAATCTGCAACCTGCAATCTGCAATCTGCAATTCTTCGTTAGTCGTAGGGCAGCATCTTTTTGAGCCGCGCCGTGTCTTGATCGGACACCGGGTGGCTGCCGCGCAGCGCGCGCTTGCGCTTGGTCGTCTTGCTGGTCAGGATGTGCCGCTTGAAGGCGGACCCCCGGGTGAACTTGCCGGTGCCCGTCTTCTTGAACCGCTTGGCGGCACCGCGATGTGTTTTCAACTTCGGCATGACGTGATGTGCTTTCTAACTCGGAGTCTCCGGCCCGTCTCCCGCCGGTATGGGCGCCGCACTTTCAGGGGCGGCAGTGGCAGCCGGGCGCCGCGGCTCGGGCGCGCTGGCTGGTGCGCTCTTGCGCCCGGACTTGTCGGCCCGCTGCGCGAGAATCGTGTGCATCTGGTTGCCTTCCTGGCGCGGCATCGACTCGACCAGCGCCTGGTCGCCCAGGTCGTTGATCAGCCGTTCCAGGATGCGGCGTCCGATCTCCGGATGCGCCATCTCGCGTCCACGGAAAAAGATCGTCGCCTTCACCTTGTCACCGTCGGCCAGGAAGCGCTCGATGTGCTTCTTTTTGAACTGGTAATCGTGCTCGTCCACCTTCGGGCGAAACTTGATTTCCTTGACCTCGATGATCTTCTGGTGCTTCTTCGCTTCGCGCGCGCGCTTCTGCTCCTGGTACGCATACTTCCCGTAATCCATGATCCGGCACACCGGCGGCACGGCGGTGGGCGATATCTCCACCAGGTCGAGCCCCTTCTGCCGGGCAATCGTCAGCGCCTGCGGCGGCGCCATGATGCCGAGCTGCTGCCCGGTGTCGTCGATCACACGGATCTCACGCACGCGAATGCGCTCGTTCACGCGAACCCGGTCGTCACGTCGTTGGCCTCGCGGCCCGCGGTCGAAAGCTATAGCGTCCTCCTAGGTTCGATGCGTGAAAACTCGTAACTCGTAACTGCTAAGCGGCGTCCTGCTTACCAGGCGCAGCGCGGCGCGACCGCACTTCCTCGAGCGCCGCCGCCACAAACGCGTCCACGGCCTGTGCGCCCTGATCCCCACCGGTACGCGTGCGTACCGCGACGGTCCCGTCGGCCGCCTCGCGGTCGCCAATCACCAGCATGTAGGGGATCTTCTGCAGCTGGGCCTGTCGGATCTTATACCCGATCTTCTCGTACCGCTCGTCCAACTCGACCCGCAGGCCCGCCGCCGCCAGCCGCGCCACCACCGTCCGGCAGTAGTCCAGGTGACGGTCGGCAATGGGCAGCACCCGCACCTGCAGGGGGGCAAGCCACAGCGGAAACGCCCCGGCATAGTGCTCGATCAGCAGGGCGATGAACCGCTCGAAACTCCCGAAAATTGCCCGGTGGATGACCACGGGCCGATGCTCGGTGTTATCGGCGCCGATGTACTTCAGGTCGAACCGCTGGGGCAGCTGGTAGTCCAGCTGAATGGTCGCGCACTGCCATTTCCGGCCGATCGCATCGGTGACGTCGAAATCGATCTTGGGGCCGTAGAATGCGCCGTCGCCCTCGTTGACGACATATGCCTGTCCGGATCGCTCCAGCGCCGCCTTCAACTGGGCTTCAGCCGAGTCCCACGTGGCGACCTCTCCGAGGAACTCGTCCGGCCGGGTCGACAGCTTCGCCGAGAACTCCAGGCCAAAGTCGCCGTACACGCGCTGCACGAGGCGGAGCACCCGTTCCACTTCCTCGCCAATCTGCGACTCCATGACGAAGCAATGCGCGTCGTCCTGCGAGAACTGGCGGACGCGCGTGAGACCACCGAGCACGCCGGATGCTTCGTTGCGATGGAGCGCCGTCTGCTCGTGCAACCGCAGCGGCAGGTCGCGATACGACCGGGTCTCCATGCCGAACATCAACATGTGGCCCGGGCAGTTC
>JALYJS010000191.1 GCA_030799345.1 Pseudomonadota bacterium
GCGTGCCGTAGGCCGCCTGCTCGGTGTGTTCGCCCGCGAAGACGATGCGGTCGCCCACGGGTTGCGTCAGAATCCTGCGCGCGCCGTAACGTCCGGGCAAGCAGTGCGAATAGGCGCCGCGCGCGTACGGATCGGCGGCCCAGGCGGTGGCGATACCCTTGTCGAACTGCTTCCTGACGTCGCCGCCCAGCATCGATGCGAGCTCGTCGACCGCGTGATCGATCGCAGCCCCCTCGCCCGCCGCTTCCAGCTCGCGCGCGAGGCGGCCCGCGGCGAAGCCGATGCAGACGTTGCTGTCCCAGTGGCGCGTCAGGTAATTGAGGCCGCGCCCATCCTCGCGCTTCATCTGCAGGAACTCGGTTCCCTCCGACGGGAACACGTTCTTCTTGAAGCGCAGCGCGATCTTGTCGAGGATCCCGAGCGGCAGGTCGTGATGCGCCTGCTGCACCTCGGCCGGCAGGTGCGGCGTGAACACGACACCGCCTTCGGCCACGATGGCGGACGGCAGCGCGACGATGGCGACGCGCGCCGTGACGAGGCCGGCACCGGTCTCCGCGGCAACGCCGCGCCCGCCCCAGCGGATGCGCGTGACCATCGTATTGAGGCTGACGTCCACGGACTTCGCGTAGTGCGCGAGCAGCGTCCCGTAGCCGCGCGGGATCACGAAGTCCGCGCCGTCCTCGTCGTATTGCCAGGAATCGAGCGCGGAGAAGTTCGAAGGCTCTACGCCCTCCCAGGCGGTGAGGTCGTCCATCGCGAGGGCGTACCAGGGATCGGTGAGCGTCTCCTGCGTGAACGACGCCTCGGCCGGCATGTCGAGTCCGCGGCGCCCGGCCCTGTCGAGCTCGCGGTGCATGCGCTCCGTGACGGCGCGAAAACCCGCGGTCTCGGACTCGTCCATGCGGCGCGCGCCGTCGTAGACATGGCGCGGGTAGGCATCCTCCAGGATGTCGAAGCCATTCTGGCGCGCGTAGTTCATCCACGGATTGACGTTCGAGGAATGCAGCCACGAGCAGCCGCGATCCCAGGAGATGCCGAGGCTGTTCTCGGTGACTGCACGGCCGCCGATGCGGTCGCGCGCCTCGAGCACGAGGACCGAAACGCCCTGCGCCATCAGCGTGCGCGCGGCCGTGAGGCCCGCGCCGCCCGCCCCGATCACCAGCACGTCCGGCGCCGCGGTCGCCGCACCGAGCGGCGCACCGAATGCACCGGCGAGCGCGCTCGCGCCGAGGCCTTGCAGGATCTGTCTGCGATTCATCACGCGATTGCGCTCCGCCACGCCCTGAGTTTGGAACGATAACCCATCCCGGCATGGGCGGGGCTCGTCGACGGCAGCAGCCGGTACTCCAGGTCCAGCGACTTGGGGAGGCGCGGCGCCACGTGCCGTCGCCAGGCGGACTCGGCCTTGCGCCCGTTGAAACAGACGCGGCGGATGCCCGGATGCGCGGCGAAAAAGCCGGGGAAATCGTTGGCGCGGATGGTTTCGTCGCGAATGGACGCGTCGAGGCTGCCGAGGCGGACGCAGCTCGCGACGACGTCCCAAAGCGCGATGCGTTGGCGCTTCAGCGCAGCCGTGCGCCGAACGTAGGGCGCATCGGCAGCGAAACCACAGATCTCGCCCGCGATTCGCCAGAACTGGTTGTGGCGAAAGGCGTAGTACTGGCCTGCAGCGAGCGACGCTTCGCCCGGCATGCTGCCGAGCACGAGGACGCTTGCCCTACGATCCGCGATCGGGGGAAAGCCCTTGCGCCGCCTCGGCGCCTTGCGGGTTGCACGCAACATGGCGCCAGTCTGTCGCGCGCCATGTCGCACCTCAAGCCGTAGCCGACTGCCTATTCCTCGTCGATCGCATCCCGGCCGAGCGCCGACTGCGCGGAACCGGTCGACAAGCCTTGTGCGAGCCGCACGAGGCTCAGGAAATTCCCGGCCTCCGGATCCGCGCTGTCGGTGGATCCGGCGAGCGCGAGGACGTCATCGAAGTCGAAGTTGCCGGTGTGCGTGCCGCCGCGCAGCAGCTGCCCCCAGGCCGCCACGCCCGCCGCCAGCCGGAACTGCGGCGACGCTGCGCCCGCGTCGTCGCGCACGGCGCTGGCCCTCACTGCCTGCTCGATCAGCCGGCTGGTCGCCTGCATGCCGTCTGCCGGCCGCTTGTAACGCACTCGCACGAAGGCGAGCTCGTCCGCGCCGGTTGCGATCGGCGCCTCGGTCGCGTAGCGCAGCGGATCCATGCGTTCGCCGCCCCGACCCTTGAGCGC
>JALYJS010000201.1 GCA_030799345.1 Pseudomonadota bacterium
GTCGTAGTTTCGTAGTCCAGTGGGCCAGACTACGAAACTACGACCCGGCACCGACGGAGGCAAGGTATTCCTCTGCGGACGCGAGGCTGATCACTTCAGCGTACTTCGCCTGCAAGTCGAAGAGGGCGGCTTCATGCGGCGCCGGATGGCGATCGCCGACGGCTTCGCGCACGACCAGCGGGACGAATCCGTACTGGCACGCATCGACCGCGGTTGCGCGTACGCAGCCAGAAGTCGAGACGCCCGCCATCAATAATGTATCCACCTTCATCGACTTCAGCGCCGGCGCCAGCTTCGTGCCGAAGAACGCGCTCGCATATTGCTTCGTGAACACGGGTTCGCTCACCAGCGGCTCGAGCCCTTCGGCAAATGCCGCCAGTTCCGGACTGCGGCCGCGCTCGAAACTCGCGAGCGCCGGCAGCTTCCGGAAGAACACGCCGCCGTCAATGCCGCCGGGCTGGTACTCGACATTCGTGTGCATCACCGGAATGCCGGCGGTGCGTGCGGCGCGCAGCAGGCGTTCTGCGGCGGCGCGGGCATCCTCGACACCGGCATAAAGCGGCGATCCGGGCACCAGGTACGCGCGCACGAAATCGACGATGACGAGCGCGGGCCGAACGCCGGGCTGCAGCGTCCGGCTGGCAGGGGCGCGATCGATCTCGGCGGTCATCGCGCTCTGCCGGTGTCAGCGGTTCAGCGCACCACGCGCCGCGTGCACGTGGGAAAGCATCACCGACGCCGCCCATTCCGGATCGCGCGCCTCGAGCGCGCGAACGATCTCGAGGTGATGCTGGGCGCTGCGCTGCAGGTCCTCGGGCGTGTATTTCTGGAAGGTGCGCATCATCAGCGGCGCCTCGATCAGCGCGGCCAGCGCGCGTCCGAGCCGGGAACTGGCCGCCGCTTCCTGCAGGCGCCGGTGAAACTGGCTGTTCAGATCGGCAATGCGCTCGAGATGGCCGGGGCTGCGCTCGAAGGATTCCCGGAATTGCTCTTCCGCGAGACGGCGCAGCTCGCCGATCTGCTCGGTGGTGGCGCGCAGCGTCGCGCGCCGCGCGCCGTAGGACTCGAGCATCGCGCGCTGGTCGAAGACTTCGTCGGAGTCCGCCTCCGACCAGGTCGTGACAACGGCGCCCAGGTTTGGCGTGAACTCGACGAGGCCTTCCGCATCCAGGCGGCGCAGTGCCTCGCGCACCGGCGTGCGGCTGACGCCGACCGTAGTCGCGACTTCCTGCTCGGTGAGGCGCGCACCCGCGAGATAACGGCCGGCGATGATGCCGGAGCGCACCGCTTCGTAAGCCTTGTCCACTGCGCGCACCGTGGTCCTCCCGTGCAGGTCCATTGTACGCATCAGGCCCGGCGTCCGACGGCCACCTTGCGCGTCCGTGCACGCGACTGGAATTGCGGCGCAGCGGGCGGCTCGAGGCCGGTCTCGGCAAGGCAGCGCCCCTTGAGTTCGGCAATGTCCTTGAAACCGCGGTCGAAGAGCGGCACGGCGCCGCGCGACTTCGCCATGCCGGCGCGAAGCTCGCCGGTCGCTTTCGCATCCACGCGCGCGCCTTTCAACACGACGCCATAGCGCCGCGCGCCTTCCGGCGACACCAGCCCGGCCGCGACGTCGAAGGCGACCTGCGCCGGATCGCGTTCGAGCGGATCGCCGCAACCGCCACCGCCCCAGGTCTCGTACAACAGCAGGTCGCCGATCTCGACCTTGATCCGATCGCATTTCGACGGGAGCAGCTGCTCGCTGCCGTCCGCACGCTGCAGCAGCTTGCGGCTGCGCGATCCCGGCAGACCGCCGTTGACGCCCCAGGGATAGGTCAGCCAGCGATCGTCATGGATCGAGATCTCGCCGGGCTCGAGGAAGCGATAGCCGATGCGGATGCCGTTACCGCCGCGGAACTTGCCCGCACCGCCGGAATCGGTGATCGTCTCGTACGTATCGATGCGCAGCGGAAAATAACTTTCGAGGAATTCGTTCGGCACGTTCGTGAACGACGGCCACAGCGAATGCCCGTCGGGCCCGTCGCCGAACGGTTTTCCGGGAATGCCGCCGAACCCGATCTGGTAAAGCTGGTACCACTCGCCATCCGCGTTGTAGCCCGAATACATGAAGTGCGGGCTGTCGGAGAATCCCGCCGCGCACATGAACGCCGGATTGCCCTGGCCCAGCAATCCGCCCAGCACGTCGAAGATGCGCCCGAGCGCGTGGGTGCGGCAGGAGAGCGCCGCGGGCTTCAGCGGTTTCAGCAGCGTGCCTTCCGGAATCCGCACTTCCATCAGGTCGTAGAACCCGTCGTTGAACAGGATCTGCGGGTCGAACACCATGATCATGTAGACGCCCGCGAACATCTTGAACATCTCTTCGTTCAGCAGGAAGTTGATCGAGGAGACGGATTGCGGATCCGTGCCGGCGAAATCGAAAATGCACTTGTCGCCCTCGCGCCACATCGTACAGGCGATCTTGTACGGCCCCATGTTCATGCCGTCGTCGCACAGGAAATCCTCGAAGTACTGCTTCGTCTCCGGCACCGTGCGCCGGATGAGCTCCCGCATCGCGCGCTTGTTGCGCTCGAGCATCGCGTCCATCGCCGAATAGAAGACGTCGTCGCCGAAGCGGCGGCTGATCTCGACGCAGCGCAGCGCCGCCGTGCGAAGCGCCGCGACGATCGCGTGGAAGTCCGAGTAATTCCAGGTCGGCAGGCGGCAGTTGTGCAGGATGATCTTGAGCACATCGTCCTGCAGCTTCCCGCCGCGGATGATCTTGACCGGCGGTACCGCGACGCCCTCTTCGAAGTACGTCTGCGCGTCGGTCGGCAACGATCCCGGCACCTTGCCGCCGACATCGGTCATGTGGCCGAACATCGCCGACCAGGCGATCACGCGCCCGTCCTTGAACACCGGCATCAGCAGCAGCCAGTCGTTGAGGTGGCTGATCGCGCCGTTGCAGGAATACGGGTCGTTGGTCAGGAAGATGTCGCCCTCCTCAACCGTGCCGTCGTAGCCCTGCATGAAGCCGTGGATGAAGGAGCCGAACTGCCCGACGACCATCTTGCCGTCGAGGTTTGCGATCAGCGGGAACTCGTCGTGCTGCTCCCGGATGCCCGGCGACATCGCCGTGCGGAACAGCACCGTGTCCATCTCGAAGCGCGCGTTGCGCAGCGCACTCTCGATAATGTCGATCGTAACGCTGTCCACCTTGACCTTGCGGAAGCGTTTCTTGCTGCGCTGGATGATTTTCGCGGGCATGGCTTATCTCCGCAGCGAATCGGGGTAGATCAGGATGTTGCCGAGCTTGTCCACGTGGCCCGTGTG
>JALYJS010000222.1 GCA_030799345.1 Pseudomonadota bacterium
CGACGTCGCCGGGACCCGCGCGCTGATCGAGCAGATCGCGATCCTGCACCACCTTGGCATCCGCGTCGTGCTGGTGCATGGCGGCGGCCCGCAGCTCGACGAGATGCAGCGCTCGCTCGGCATCGAGCCGCGCATGGTGCGCGGCCGCCGCTTGACCGACGACCGGTCGATCGATGCGACGACGATGGTGCTGAACGGCCTGATCAACACGCGCATCCTCGCCAGCTGCCGCGAACTCGGCATTGATGCGGTCGGGCTCTCGGGCGTCGATGCCGGCCTGGTGCGCGCCAATCGCCGCCCACCCGTCGACGTCGACGGGGAAACGGTGGATTACGGCTTCGTCGGCGACATCGCGTCGATCGACACGATGGTGCTGCGCAAGCAGCTCGATGCCGGGCTGATGCCGGTCGTGAGCCCGCTGTCGTCCGACGACTCGGGCATCGTACTGAACATCAATGCCGACACCGTCGCGGCTTCCATCGGCGCCGCACTCGGCGCCGAGAAGCTGATCCTCTGCACCGACGCGCCCGGCATCCTCGAGCGGCGCGAGGACGTGCGCTCGCTCGTGTCCTATACCGACCTGGCGGGTCTCGCGCGCCTCGAACAGGCAGGCAGTCTCGCCGGCGGCATGCTGCCGAAGGCTTCCGCGATCGAGGCGGCGATCCGGGGCGGTGTGCGACGCGTTCACGTGATTTCTTCCAGTGCGCGCGACAGCGTACTCGCCGAGGTGTTCACGAACGAAGGTACCGGCACGATGATCGTCGCGGACGTCCAGGCGCTGTCTCCGGCCGAGCAGCATCCCGAATCCGTCGACGCATGAACCGGCTCTGGGACAAGGGCGGCGAGCTCGACGAGCGCGTGCTCGCATTCACGGCCGGCGAGGATCACGCGCTCGATGACCGGCTGGTCGCCTACGACGTGCGCGCGTCCATTGCCCACGCCGAGATGCTCGCAGAAGCCCGGCTGCTGCCGCCGGACGATCTGGAAAAAATCCGGAGCGGATTGATGGCCATCGGCGAGGCGCACGCGCGCGGCGAATGGCGCGTGCAACTCGAACAGGAGGACGGGCAGACCGCGCTCGAAGTCCGGCTGACGGAGCGTATCGGCTCCGCGGGCGCGCGCATCCATCTCGGCCGCTCGCGGAATGACCAGGTGCTGGCGGCGCTCCGGCTCTATCTGCGGGACGTCGTCGCCGCTCTTGCTGCAGGCGCCGATGCCGTCGCTGAGGCCTTGCACGCGCTCGCAACGCGCCAGGGCGACGTGGTGCTGCCGGGCTATACGCACATGCAACAGGCCATGCCGTCCTGCGTCGACTGGTGGGCGCGCGGCTTCGCCGCCGAGATCCGCGACGACGCCGAAGGACTTCGCCTGACGCTCCGGCGAATCGATCGCAATCCGCTCGGTTCGGCCGCCGGTTACGGCACCCCCAACCTGCCGATATCGCGCGAGGCGACGCGCACGCGGCTTGGCTTCGCGGACGTGCAGGAGCCCGTCACTGCCGTCCAGCTTTCCCGCGGCAAGGCGGAATCGCAGCTCTTGTTCGAGATCACGCTGCTGGTGCAGGATCTCGGCCGCCTGGCGGCGGACATCCTGCTTTTCTACACCCGCGAATTCGCCTTTATCGAGTTGCCGGCAGCGATGACGACCGGCTCGTCGATCATGCCGCAGAAGCGGAATCCCGACGTGTTCGAGCTGATCCGCGGCCGCTCGGCAACGGCGCTCGCCTGCCTCGTCGAGGCCCTCGGCATTTACTCCCGCCTCCCGTCGGGGTACAACCGGGACCTGCAACTCGTCAAGGCGCCGCTGTTTCGCGGCATCGACGTGTGCCTGCAGGTGCTGGCGGTGGTGCCGGCGGCGCTCGAGGGCTTGCGGTTCCTGCCGGAGAACATCCGGCTCGATCCGGGCATACATGCCGCGGCGCGCGCCAACGAACTGGTGGTCAGGGAAGGGCTGCCGTTTCGCGAAGCCTATCGCCGGGTCGCGGACGAAATGACCAGAGAAGAAGGAGCCGTTGAATCATGAACAACAAAGTATTGCCCATCGTGGGCGTCGTCCTGATCGCCCTGGGCGCCATCGCCCTCGCGCGCGGGGACTTCAGCTTCACCAAGGACACGCATGAGGCGAAGATCGGTTCGCTCGAGCTGTCGGTGGAAGAAAGGCAAAGTTTCAGCATTCCGGCGTGGGCCGCCGGCGGTGCGATCGTCATCGGCATCGCGCTGCTGTTCCTCGGCCGTCGTCCGTAACGACGGTCGATATCGGCGCGCAGGCGGCAGATAAGGCCGGCCTGCTACTGCTCTTTGTCGCGCGGTGGTCGGCGAGCCGGCGCTGACGCAGTCAATCCGGAGACGGGATCGCTGGCCGGGAACGTATCGGCCAGCGCGGCGTCCAGCAGGTCATCGACGTGTTGATGAGACCGCGGTCCGGGGCGCGGCCCTGGCTTGGAATCCTTGCCTGTTGGTGTATTCACCGGGCCATCATGCGCGGTTTTTGGCATGTTGCCCATTGCGACGTATGCTGGCGACCCCAGACCGCGACGGCCCCCGGGAGACGAGACCATGAACGAAAGCACCGGCAAGCTGATCCTCCGGGTGACGCTCGGCATCCTGATCCTGCTGCACGGCATCTCGAAGATCCGCAACGGCATCGACCCGATCGGGGGCATGCTGGAGGCGAGCGGCCTGCCGGTCTTCCTGAAGTACGGCGTCTATGTCGGCGAGATAATTGCGCCCCTGCTCGTGATCGGCGGTTATTACGCGCGTATTGGCGCCTGGCTGATCGCGGTCAACATGTTGTTTGCGATCGGTCTCGCCCACTGGGGCGAGGTTTTCGCGCTCGATCCCCGGAGCGGCGCGCTCGTGCTCGAGAAGCAGTACATGTTCATGTTCTCGGCGATCGCGCTCGCACTGATGAGTCCGGGACGCTACGCGATCAACCAGAAATGAGCCCGAGGCTGCCCTGAGGCACGGCGAACGCCACGGATCGCGGCGCATCGGCTGGTTGCGGGCGGCCGTTCTCGGCGCGAACGACGGGATCGTCTCGACGTCGAGCCTCGTGATCGGCGTTGCCGCGGCCGGTGTCGATCACGGCGCCGTACTGACGGCGGGACTCGCTGGCCTCGTCGCCGGCGCGATGTCGATGGCGGCGGGCGAGTACGTTTCGGTCAGCACGCAGTCCGATTCCGAACGGTCCGACCTGGCGCGTGAGCGCAAGGAACTGGAAGACGACGTCGAAGCCGAGCATCGCGAGCTCGCAGCGATCTACGTCGCGCGCGGGCTCGACCAGGCACTCGCCGACCGGGTCGCTACCCAGTTGATGGACAAGGACGCCCTCGGCGCCCACGCCCGCGACGAGCTCGGCATATCCGAGCCGATGCGCGCCCGGCCGGTACAGGCGGCGCTAGCGTCCGCATCGTCCTTCGCGGCAGGCGCGGCGTTTCCGCTCCTGGTTGCCACGTACGCCCCGGCGTCGCACCTCACTTTCTACGTCGCCGCCCTCTCCCTCGTTTTCCTCGCGCTCCTCGGAGCGGTCGCCGCGCGCGTCGGGCGCGCACGCATCCTGACCGGAACGGTCCGGATCACGTTCTGGGGCGCCATCGCGATGGCACTGACCGCTGCCGTCGGCCGGCTGTTCGGCGTCATCGCGTAACCCGCACGGCCGTGCACGCGCTCGACAATCCCGTCTGGCAGTCGCTGACGACGCAGCATGCCAATCTCGCGCTGACCGCCGGGCCGGCGGCGCGCTATCCGGCCGCCATTGCGCCATTTGCGGCCGTCGACGCCGATTCGGGTCGCGCGGCCAACCAGCTGACGAGCCTGGTCGGCGATGGCGAAGCCGTCTTTCTGGTTGGCGTCGCGCCCGAGGCGCCCCCGGGATGGGTGCTCGAACCGAAGAAGCCGATCGTGCAGATGGTCTGCAGCGTGGAGCCCCAGGCTATGCCGGGACCCGTTGCGATGCCGATGACCGCCGGTCAGGTCAAGGACATGCTGGCGCTGACCGATCTCGTTTTCCCGGGCTTCTTCAGGCCGCGCACGCTCGACATGGGGGATTATCTGGGCATCTACGATGGCCGCCGGCTCGCGGCAATGGCCGGTGAACGCATGCGGCTCGACGGTTACCAGGAAATGAGCGCAGTCTGCACGCATCCCGCTTACACCGGCCGCGGCTATGCGCAGTACCTGTTGACGCTGCTTTGCAGGCGCGCGTTCGACCGCGGATTAACGCCATTCCTGCATGTGTACGCGGACAATACGCGCGCGATCGGCGTTTATCGCCGGATCGGCTTCACCGACCGGACGCTGCTGCCGCTCTGGCTGCTGCACAAGGCGGACGAAAACCAGCATGACGGCTGAGATCGAGACGGCACGGCTGGCGCTCGCGCGCCTGACCGACGATGACGGCGAGTTCATCATCCGCGTACTGAACGAGCCCTCTTTCCTGCGCTACATCGGCGACCGGGGCGTGCGCACGCTGGACGATGCGCGGCGCTACATCCAGGCGGGCCCGGCTGCCGGATACGCGCGCTATGGCCACGGACTGATGCGCGTCGCACTGAAACCGGGCGGCACACCCATAGGAATGTGTGGCGTATTGCGGCGGGACACCTTGCCGGAGCCGGATCTCGGTTTCTCGCTGCTGCCGGAGTACTGGTCGCAGGGTTACGCATTCGAGGCAGCGGACGCCGTGATGCGCCACGCGCGCGAAGTACTGCATCTGGGGCGGATCCTTGCGATCACGACCACCGACAATGAGCCGTCCATGCGACTGCTCGGCAAGCTGGGCTTCCGCTTCGACCGGCTGGTGCGACTCGGCGAAGATCCGACCGAGCTTCGCCTGTTCATCTCCGAACCATGAAGCGCTGCGCCTGGCCCGTGTCGCCGCTCGCCATCGCCTATCACGATCGCGAATGGGGCGTGCCGGTGCACGACGATCGCGTGCTGTTCGAGTTCATCACGCTCGAAGGCGCGCAAGCCGGCCTCAGCTGGGAGACGATCCTGCGCAAGCGCGACGCTTACCGGACGGCATTTGCCGGATTCGATCCAGCAAAGGTCGCGCGTTTCACCGCCGCCCGGCGCGCCCGCCTGATGCGCGACGAAGGCATCGTCCGCAACCGGCTGAAGATCGACAGCACCGTGACCAATGCGGCCGCGTTCCTCGCGGTGCAGCGCGAGGCCGGCAGTTTCGACCGGTTCCTGTGGGACTTCTGCGGCGGCCGGCCGCGCGACAACCACGTCAGGCGGGGAAAGCGGCTGCCGGCACGCACGCCGGAGTCCGATGCGCTGAGCAAGGAACTGAAACGCCGCGGATTCCGCTTCGTCGGAACGACGATCTGCTACGCTTTCATGCAGGCCGTCGGCATCGTCAACGACCATTCGACCGATTGCTTCCGCTACCGGATCTGTCGCAGGAAATGAGCGGGCGATTGTAATGTTCGACTTGCAGCAGCGGCAATGACGAGCGCCGCCAGAAAGGCGATCGAGCGGCTGCACCGTCGCGACATGCGCGCATCCGCCGCCGGAGATTTCGCGGCGCTGCGCGCGCTGGTCGACGACAACGCGGTGATGCTGCCGCCGGGGGGCGCGCCTCAGCGCGGCGCCAAGGACTTCGACGCGGCATTCGAGCGGATGAACAGCTCGCCGCGGACGCACGAAGTGATCGAGTACCGGCTCGAGTTCGAGGAAGTGAAGATATTCGGCAACTACGCCGTCGAATGGGGCGCGATCCGCGGCGCCACGCGCGAAATCGCGACCGGCCGCGTGAACCAGTCCGCGTATCACGTCATGCGCGTCCTGCGCCGCCAGTCGAACGGAAGCTGGAAGATTTACCGCTCGATCTGGGCGCCGGGTGCGGGGCCAGCGTGAATGACGGCCGGAAGGCGCATCTCGCAGGTCACGCTCGTCGTAAATGACTACGACGAGGCAATCCGTTTCTTCTCGCAGGCGCTCGGTTTTGCACTGCTCGAGGACACCGTGCTCGCCGACGGCAAGCGGTGGGTGCGTGTCGCGCCACCCGGCGCATCCGGTGTTGCACTCCTGCTGGCGCGGGCTGCGAACCCGGCGCAGCGCCTCGCGGTCGGCAACCAGTCGGGCGGTCGCGTCTTCATGTTCCTGGAAACCGACGATTTCTATCGCGACTACGGGCACATGAAGGCGCACAGCGTGCGCTTCATGGAGGAACCGCGGCACGAAGCCTACGGCACCGTCGTGGTCTTCCTCGACCTGTACGGCAACAAATGGGACCTGATCGGGCCGGCACCGCAGGCATGAGGATGCCGGTGGTCTTCGTCGGGCACGGCAACCCGATGAATGCGATCGAGCGCAACGAATTCCACCTGGGCTGGGAAAATCTCGCGCAACGCCTGCCGCGGCCGCAGGCCATTCTCTGCGTCTCGGCGCACTGGGAAACGCAGGGAGCCCAGGTCACCGCAGCCAGCCGGCCCGTGACCATCCACGACTTCCATGGATTTCCGCAGGCGCTGTTCGACGTGCGTTACCCGGCGCCCGGAGATCCGGCACTCGCTGCCCGCGTCGCCGGGCTGGTGCGTTCGGAAACGGTGCACCTCGACACCCAACGCGGTCTCGATCACGGCGCCTGGAGCGTGCTGATCGCCATGTATCCGGAAGCGGATATTCCGGTCGTGCAGCTCGGCATGGACACCGCCATGCCCGGAACGTATCACTACGCGCTGGGTCGCCAGCTCGCGCCCTTGCGCGACGAGAATGTGCTGGTACTCGCCAGCGGCAACATGGTGCACAACCTCCGGCTGTTCAGTTTTCGCAACGCGGAACCGCAGGCCTGGGCAACGGAATGTGACCGGGAACTGCGAACGCTCATCGCCGCTCGAGATCACCAGGCCCTCGCGGACTACCCCGACCGCAACGCGGCGACCCGTCTGGCCGTGCCGACGCCGGAGCACTATTACCCGTTGCTCTATGCGCTCGCGCTCCAGGATGCGGACGAACCGGCGGAATTCTTCAATGTCCGGGTCGTCAGCGCGATCTCGATGACCTCGGTGGTGATTGGCGGCCCGCCCAGGCGTTAAGATCGGCACCGTCAATCGACAACAGGGGGGTATGCAATGAACGCGAAGTTTCTCGTTGCCTGGCTCGTGATCTTCATCCTGTGGATGATCGCGGGCGTCGTCGTGCACGGAATATTGCTGCGGGCCGACTACATGGCCACCAACCTGATGCGCCCGGAAGCCGAGCAGCAGGAATACATGGTCTGGATGCTCGCCGCGCACGCCATCATGGCCGGCGCCTTTGTGTGGATCTATTCACGTGGCAAGGAACCGAAGGCCTGGCTCGGCCAGGGCCTGCGCTTCGGCCTCGCGGTGGCGCTGCTCGCGGTCGTGCCGGGCTACCTCATCTATTATTGTGTGCAGCCGCTGCCGGGCATGCTGGTCGTCAAGCAGATCGTGTTCAGCACGATCGTGATGCTGGCGCTCGGCGCCGTGGTCGCATTCCTGTACCGCGACCGATGAGCGACGGCGTGTGGATCGACGTCGGGTCGAGCGACGAACTCGCCGCGCAAACCGTTCAGGAGGTGCGCGTCGGCAAGCGGCGCATCGCACTCACCTGTCGCGACGGCCGGTTTGGCGCGATCTCAGGCGCCTGCAATCACGTCGGCGGGCCACTCGGCCGCGGGCGGCTCGACGGCGATTTCGTGGTCTGCCCGTGGCACTACTACAAGTTTCACTGGCAGACCGGCGAAGGCGAGCCGGGTTACGAGGCAGATCGCGTGCCCTCGCATGGCGTCAAGGTCGAGAACGGCCGCGTCCTCATCACCGAAGCGCCGGTCACGAAGCGCGGGCGTCTGCCGCACGAACCGCATCCGCTGGCGCGCGAGCCGAAACGCGAGCCGGGACCGATACGCGTTCTCGGCATTTCAACCACCGCCATGACTGACCGCGAGCCGCGCTACAGCACCTCCGAGGACCTGCTCCACCACGGCATCACGGCAGCTCGTGAAAAAGACGGCAAGGACTGCGACACGCAGCTCTTGCGGCTGCGCGAACTCGCGTTCCGCCACTGCGAGGGCTTCTACTCGAAGTCCGCGCGCGCCTGCACCTGGCCCTGCTCGATCACGGCGATGGATCCGAAGGACCAGATGGACCGCGTGTACGAGGGCGTCGTGCACTGG